>NZ_FPBI01000008.1:0-286592 GCF_900116595.1 Mesorhizobium sp. YR577
CGCCGCTCTCCCCGATCCCGGTTCCAGAACCCGGTCCCGCAAGAGCGATGAGGGGATTATGCGGGCGGTGTCTTGGGGTGTGGAAAGATTGGGCGAGAAAAAATGTGTGGGGTGAGTGGAAACAATGGGTTGAGTGGAAATCGGGTGAGAATCTTTCCACACCTTCGCAAGCTTCACCTTCGATGGTTCTGCACCGCTGTAGCCGTCATAGATGTTCCGGCATGGATTCCCGACACTCTCCGCTCGTTCCTCGCTCACGAGGTCGAGAATGACGAGCTTACTGGTTGCCCAGCGGCAAGCCGCCAACGTTGGAGATGCGCCGAGCTTGTTGGTTGCCCGGCGGCAAGCCGCCGACGTTGGAGATGGGCGGAGCTCGTTGGTTGCCACGCCCGCAAATAGTCCGAAATCGGCAGCGATTCTTAGCTGCCGTGCCGGCAACTCACCAAGGCCGAAGATTAGCGACAAGCCCCAAATGCAATTCGTCATTCTCGACCTCGTGAGCGAGGAACGAGCGGAGAGTGTCGGGAATCCATGCCGGAACGGAGAAGAGCTTCAGCGGTGCAGAATGCGTCGACGTCAAGACCGGGCCGTGCCTGCGGATGCTCGGAATGGGTCCCGGATAACCTGCGCTTCGCTCCGGTTTCCGGGATGACGACTTCATGGTTGGCGCCGCCAATCGCCAGGGTTGACGTTTGAAGTGCCGCCCCTCCCTTCGTCATCCCGGGCGCAGCATGAGCGGAGCGAATGCGGGGGTCGCTCTTGCGACGGATCCATGCCAAAACCTCAAAGAAGAACGCAACGGTGCAGAGGTCTCACCGTCAGGACCGGGCCGTGCCTGCGGATGCTCGGAATGGGTCCCGGATAACCTGCGCTTCGCTCCGGTTTCCGGGATGACGAACGGCATGTTCTGCCTTCGCTAAACGTCAACGCCCGGCGCAGCAGTGCAGATTCAGCCCGCTGAAGCCTAACCGGCTAATTACGAAGTGGCGCTCGGTAAAAGTTTAGGCTACGCGAATATTATGCTGTCGGTTGTAATCGAAACCCGGAACAACGAGGAAGCGCTGGCTCGCACGCTGGCGTCGCTGGTGGGTGCTGCTGTGGAGGGCACGGTGCGCGAGGTTATCGTGTGCGATCTCGGCTCGTCGGACCAGACGCACAAGGTCGCCGATCAGGCCGGCTGTCACTACATCACCGGCGGCATAGGTGCCGGCGTGGCGCAGGCCAAGAGCGACTGGCTGCTGCTGCTGGAACCCGGCGCGCGGCTGGTGGATGGCTGGACCGAGGCCGTGCAGGACCACATGGAGATGATGGCCATGCCTGCCCGCTTTTCCCGCTCGCGGCTGGACAGGCAGCCCTTCTTCTCGCGCGTGCTGACCTCGAGAACAGCACTTAGCGAGGGGCTGGTCATCAGGAAGTCGCAGGCGCTTCCCCTGTCGCGTCATGCGGCAGACGCCGAAGCGGTTGCGCGCGGACTGGCGACGAAGCGGATTTCGGCCGAAATTCGTGTGGCGCCGCTGCGCAAATAACCCATAGCAGAGCGGCCAAGATCAGGCCGTCTTGTCGCCGCGCTTGAGATGCTCGTCGAGCCGCGGCATGATTTCCACGAAATTGCAGGGCATGTGACGGTAATCGAGCTGCGCCTTGATGATGCCGTCCCAGGCGTCCTTGCAGGCGCCGGGCGAGCCGGGCAGGACGAAGACGAAGGTGGCGTTGACGACGCCGCCGGTCGCCCGCGACTGGATCGTCGAGGTGCCGATCTTGTCGTAGGAAATGCGGTGGAAAACCTCGGAAAAGCCATCCATGCGCTTTTCGAAGATGGGTTCCAGCGCTTCGGGCGTCACGTCGCGGCCGGTGAAGCCGGTGCCGCCGGTGGTGATGACGACGTCGATGGCGTCGTTGCGCGACCATTCCAGAACCTGCGCGCGTATCTTGTCCTTGTCGTCGGTGACGATGTCACGTGCGGCAAGCATGTGGCCGGCCTCGGTGATGCGGTCGGCAAGCGTCTGGCCGGATTTGTCATCGGCCAGCGTGCGGGTGTCGGAGACGGTCAGCACCGCGATGCGGACAGGAATGAAGGGGCGCGTCTCGTTTGCCATTGGCTATCTCATGCTCGAGGTCGCGACCGAGAACCAGCCGGGCTTGGCCTGTTCGATCGCATTTGCAGCGTTTTCGGCAGCAGCCGTGGTTTCGAAGACGCCGAAACAGGTGGCGCCCGAACCTGACATGCGGACGAAGGCGGCACCCGTGCTGCGCAGCGCGTCGAGCGCCTCGGTGATGGCCGGGGCAAGCGCCTTTGCCGGCGTTTCGAGATCGTTGCGCGTGGCGCGCAGCCATTCGATCACATGCGCCGGCTCCGGGTCGGCGGGCGGCGGTGAAAAGGAAGGGTTTTCGCGGCTTTCGAGCGCGCGAAACACATCCGGCGTCGCGACGCCGATGCCGGGATTGACCAGCACCAGCGGCAGGGAAGGATAGTTGGCCAAGGGATCGACGATCTCGCCGATGCCGCGCGCCAGCAGCGGACGGGCGAGCAGGCACATCGGCACGTCGGCGCCGAGCCGCAGGGCCAGCACCGACAGGTCGGCATCGAGGTTCCAGTGGCGCGCCAGCGCGCGCAGGGCAGCTGCCGCATCGCTGGAGCCGCCGCCTATGCCTGAGGCGATGGGCAGGTTCTTTTCCAGCGTGATGGCAACGGGCGCGGCAGCGTCTTCCGGGTAGGCCTCGCGCAGCACGTCGCGGGCGCGGATGACGAGATTGCCGCCGTCGAGCGGCACCTGGGCGGCGAAATGGCCCATGACGACGAAGCTGTCTTCCTCGGCGGCGGCAACCGTGACGTGGTCGCCGAATTCGGTGAAGACGACGAGGCTTTCCAGCAGATGAAAGCCGTCAGCGCGCTGCCCGGTGACGTGGAGCGCGAGGTTGATTTTCGCCGGCGCGTGTTCGGCGGACGACACGAAGCCGGAATCCATGATGCTCTGAGGTGCCCTGATCAGTCCTTGGCCAGACGGTATTCGCCGGTCTTGGGATCCTTGACCAGCGTGCCCATCGTGCCATTGGCGGACTGCCGCTCGGCGCGGCGGACTTTCGCTGTCACGCGCTCGGCTTCCTTGACGAAGGAGCGATAGCCGTAATAGGCGGCCAGGCCGACGAGGGCGAAAAAGATAATCTGTGGCATCTGTCCTTGTCCTCCTGGAGGTTCGGGCTGCCGGTCAGGGTGAGCCCATCATAGGCACAATGGGCCGCCTTTTTAAAGTCCAAAGCGGGACCAGAGCGCGCGCTCTTCCGCCGCATCGATTAGGCCACCGGCTGCGGCACCCGCGATGTCAGGCGCGGAGAAGCCGGCGGCTGAGCCGAAAACGCCAAGCCGACGGCCGAAGAAGCCGCGCGGCGGCGTGATCAGCTGCAGCCGCGTCTTGGGCCCGAAACGCTGCTTCAGCACGGTGCGCATGTCGCCCAGCGCGTCGACCAGGCCGAGCTCGAGGCCCTTCTTGCCGGTCCAGAACAGGCCGGTGAAAAGATCGGGATCGTCCTTCAGCTTGGAGCCGCGCCGCTCCTTGACCAGATCGATGAAGGTATCATGCACTTCGAGCTGCAGCGCCTTCAGGCGCTCGATGTCTGCCTTGTTCTCCGGCTTGAACGGGTCGAGCACGGCCTTGTTCTTGCCGGCGGTGTAGACACGGCGCTCGACGCCGATCTTCTTCATCAGCTCGGTGAATCCGAAGGAGGCCGAGACCACGCCGATCGAGCCGACGATGGAGGAGGGGTCGGCGATGATCTCGTCACCCGCCACCGCGATCATGTAGCCGCCGGAGGCCGCGACATCCTCGACGAAGATCAGCACGCGCTTGTTCTTCTCGGTCGCGAGATCGCGGATGCGCTTGTAGATCAGCCGCGACTGCACCGGCGAGCCGCCGGGCGAATTGATGGAGATGGCGACGGCGGGCGCGTCGGTGAAGGCGAATGCCTTTTCGATCAGGCTGGCGGTCGAGGCCAGCGACAGGCTCGGCCGGAACTGGCCGCCGCCCGACATGATGGTTCCATGGAGCCGGATGACCGGGATCGTGACTGCCCCCGAGCGCATCGATTTCGGCAGAAGGCGGCTGAGCAGTCGTCTCACTTAGTTGTTTCTCCGGTCCTTGATGCTTCGCATGTAGGTATCTGAGCGCAAACCACAATCCCGCGCACGTCGCTCAATCGCCGAAAAGTGAAGCACGGCCATTGCTGATCGCGTCTGCGCGGGGTGAAAGCGCGTTGCCCTCGTCATGAAGGATGAGCGGTGGCATGAGCGAAAGCGCGCCGCGCGCGCCGAGCCGTGCCCGGAGCACGATGCGGATCGCCGCCTTGTCGGCGCGGGGGTGGACCGGCACGATCTCGGCCGAGCCGAAGCGGCCTTCGATGGCCGCAAGGATGTCGCTAAGCGATTGCGGCCGTGCGATCAAAGCGAGCCCGCCGCGCGGCCTGACCATGGCGGCCGCACTGCGCAGCCAGCTTTCGAACAGCCCGTCCTCCATCACATGCGCCTGCTTTCTCAGGGCGTCCGGCGTCGCCCGGTCGCGCGCCTCGTTGAAGGGCGGGTTCATAATGACGAAATCACAGGACTTGTCGGCAAGGCCGGCTTTCACGCGCGCCTTGCCGGTAAGCGCGACATCCGCGACCAGAACCGAGATACGGTCGCGCAGGTGCGCGTTGCCTTCATGGGCGAGGGACTTTTGCGCAAAGCCCGCCATTTCGGGCGATTGCTCGATGAGGTTGATCGTCGCCTTGGGGCATCGCGCGGCGACGGCAAGACCGGCCGCACCCGCGCCGGCGCCGAAATCGCAAAGCACGCCATTGAAATCCGATGGCACGCAAGCCGCCAGCATCAGCGCATCCATGCCGGAGCGGTGCCCGCCGCGCGGCTGCACCAGCCAGAAATTTCCACGGTGGAAGGCGTCGATCGTATGGTCAGCGGGCTCGCGCTCGGATGTCATAGGCGCCGTCAGCCTTCGCGCATTTCCTTGGCGAAACCGGCGTCTGTCAGGAGACGCCGGGCAGCGATCGCGTCGTCGTCAGACACCAGAACCCGCCGCGGCAGGATGCCGATCGAGCCGTCCAGAATGCTCATATTCTGGTCGGCGACGAGGAATTCGATCTCCGCATCGCGCAGCAGCGATTCGATGAAGGAAATGAGGACGATATCGTTGGTGCGGATGAGCTCGATCATGCCTGAAACTCGCAGGTTGCCCCGGGGAAGTAAACGGGTAGGGGCGATGGGGTTGATTGAGATGCATTCGCCCGTTGATCGAATGAGTTCCCCCTCTCCGTCTCGGCTTCGCCGAGCCACCTCTCCCCGCAAGCGGGGCGAGGAACCCAAGTCCTGAAATATTGCGGCTTCGCAGAACCCAGGTTCCTCGCCCCATGAAATGGGGAGAGGTGGCGCGCGAAGCGCGACGGAGAGGGGTACTCGGCACTACCGCCGCGCGAAATGCTCCTTCAGCCGCGCGACATCGTCTCCCGACCAGCCCTGCACGTCCGTCACCGCCATCCAGGCGTCGATGTAATGTTCAGGCGCGTAAACGTGGCCGTGGCCCATCGGCGTCGATGTTGCGACGGCCATGTCGACCAGCAGCTGCAGGAACGTCACGATCGGATACCAGCGCAGTTGCGGCGAAACATCGGGCCCGCGCGGCTCGGCCATCCAGGCTGGCGCCCGGTAGACGGATTGCGGGTCGAAGAAGGTGACGGAGTCGCTGGCATATTGAAGATAGACGATGCGCATCGGCCCCCAATGCGCGCCGGGAATGGCGAGTGCGTTCTTCTGGTTGGTGAAGCGCACATAGGAGCCGTCGCGGAAGCGCGGCAGCCAGGCGGGTGAGCCGGCGTTGCGGTCGGTGGTGATCGAGCGCCAGATGCGGCTGGAGTAGGGCGGGCCGGCCCACAGCGCGCCCTGATACGGGTCGCCAAGCACCTCGAACAATTCGCTGGATTGTTCCGAGTTCTTGGTGCCGAGGCTCAGGCCGTAGAGATAAAGCTTTGGCCGCTTGTCCTTCGGCAGCGTCGTCCAGTAGCCGTAGACCTCGGAAAACAGCGCGCGAGACGCCTCGCTGCCATAGCTCGGCTCGACCAGCAGCGACAACCAGCTTGCGAGATAGGAATACTGGATCGCCACGCTGGCGATGTCGCCGCCATGTAGATATTCGACCGTGTCCATGGCGGCTGGATCGATCCAGCCGGTGCCGGTCGGCGTGATGACGACGAGGACGGAGCGGTCGAAACCACCGACGCGCTTCAACTCCTCAAGTGCCAGTTTTGCTCTGGCTGCCGGCGTGTCGGCCGAGCGCAAACCGGCATAGACGCGGATCGGGTCGAGCGCATCGCGCTTCAGGAAAGTCTGCAAATCCTGCTTGCTGGGGCCTGCCGAAATGAAGTCGCGCCCAGTGCGCCCGAGTTCTTCCCAGCCAAGCAGCGAGGCGGCACTTCCCGTCTTGTTGGGATCGGTGGGCTGGATGGTGTCGTCTTCCACCAGTTCGTCGAGCTTCTGGTAGGAGCCATCCAGAACATGCAGCGCATATCGGAAGATGACGCCGTTGACGACCGTGCCGAACAGCACGGCAGCAATCGCAATGCCGATGACATAGGCGATGCGCCGCGGCACGTAGCGGCGAAGCCTTCCCGACAGGAACAGGAAGGTGAGCTGAAAGAGCCGCGCAAATGTGAGCAGCACGATGAAGGTCAGCAGGGCTATCGCGCCGACGCGCAGCGGGTGCGCGCTGTCCACCGGCTGCATGTCCATCAGCACCCGGATCGAATTCTGCCAGCCCGAGGCGCGCCACAGGAAGACGAGGGCGATCGCCGCGCAAATGATTGCCGCAGCAAGCTTGATGATGCGCGCGTTGCGGTCGCGCGGCTGCGGAAGTTCCAGATAGCTCCACAGCCACAGCCCGAACACGCCGATGCCGTAGCCGGCGGCGAAGGAGAATCCGGAGAGAATGCCCTGCATCAAAAAGCTGCGCGGGATGAGCGAGGGTGTGAGCGACGCGGCGAAAAACAGCGTGCCGACCAGAAGGCCGACAGTCGAGAACGACAGCCAAAATCTGATTATCCAGCGCTGAATCACATCCATTGGTCTCTCTATCTGTTTTGAAGTCACTCGGTCCGGTCGCTGAAAAGTGAACGGACCCAATGGCTTCACGAGAAGAGCTTCTATTGCCGTAAAACTACCCCATGTTAGCCACAGGGCAACAGTGAGTTGCGATTGCCGCGCCAATTCGCCTCTTGCCCAGCTAGGCCTTGCCGACCTAAATCATGCTCAGGGCTGAAGGCTCGTCTCTAAGGACGGAGAGTTTGTCGTGGGTGTCGTTCTCAACATCGATAACGGGAAGCGTGAAGGCGCTTCCATCAAGGAGCTGATCGACCTGACGGCGTCCGACATGGGGCGCGTCAACAAGCTGATCCTGTCCAAGGCCGGCTCCGATGTCGAGATGATTCCCGAGATCGCCAATCACCTCATCTCGTCCGGCGGCAAGCGCCTGCGCCCGATGGTGACGCTCGCCGCCGCCCAGATGTTCGGCTATTCGGGCGAGGGCCATGTGAAGCTCGCCACAAGCGTCGAGTTCATGCACACCGCAACGCTGCTGCACGACGACGTGGTCGATGAGAGCGGCATGCGGCGCGGCAAGAAGACGGCGCGCATGATCTGGGGCAACCAGGCCAGCGTGCTGGTCGGCGACTTCCTGCTCGGCCAGGCGTTCCGGCTGATGGTCGAGGTCGGCTCGCTCGACGCGCTGGATATCCTCTCGACCGCTGCTTCCATCATCGCCGAGGGCGAGGTCATGCAGCTTGCTGCGGCCAAGAACCTCGAAACCACCGAGGACGAGCATTTCGCCGTCATCAAGGCCAAGACGGCAGCGCTGTTTTCGGCAGCCGCAGAAGTCGGCCCGGTCATTGCCGGCGCCTCGAAGCCCGAACGTGCGGCGCTGCGCTCCTACGGCATGAATCTCGGCCTTGCCTTCCAGCTCATCGACGATGCGCTGGACTATGGCGGCAATTCGAAAGACCTCGGCAAGAATGTCGGCGACGACTTCCGCGAGGGCAAGGTGACGCTGCCCGTAATCCTGAGCTATCGGCGCGGCACCGCTGCCGAGCGTGAGTTCTGGAAGCGCTCGATCGAGGAAAACAATGCCGATGACGCTGCTTTCGAAAAGGCGGTCGGCCTGATGACGCGTCATGGTTCGATCGCCGACACGATCGGCCGCGCCCGCCATTTCGGCGAAATCGCGCGAGATGCGCTGGCACCGCTGGAGGCGACGCCGCAGAAAGCAGCCCTCATCGATGTCATCGATTTCTGCATCAGCCGCGTCGTTTGAGGGCCGTTGCCCGCACTTTGACCGGATTGTGAAACAGTAACGATTGAACCGCGACCGCAAAAAGGCCATGCTTTTGCGAACTATCGCTTGAGCGAGTCATGCTGTCAGAGGGACGGCGCGGCGGGAAGGACGATAATGCGGCGTAAAAACTTGGGCTGGCTTGCGGGTGTCTCAGCACTGGCGGGTCTTATGGTGGTCGGCCAGCCGGCTTTGGCGAAGCAGTCCGAAGAACCGGTGCAGATCAACTCGTTTTCCGGCGCCTATCTCGCCGCACGCGTGGCGGAAGTCGACAATGATCTCGACAGCGCAATCGCCTATTACAAGCGGGCGCTGGCCTTCGACACCGAGAACCAGCAGCTTCAGCAGAGCCTGATGCTGGCGCTGATTTCGCAAGGCCGTTTCGACGAATCGCTGCCCTATGCCGAAAAATTGAAGTCGGTGCCCGATATCGAGCGCTTCTCGCGGCTTGCGCTGGCAGTCGACGCCATCCGCAAGAAGGAATACCGCTCGGCCGAGACCTTCCTGAAACTTGCGCAGGAATCCGATCTCGACAAGCTGATTTCCGGCGTCATGACCGCCTGGGCCAAGGCCGGTGCCGGCGATGCTAAGGACGCGCTCGCCTATCTCGAAAAGCTGCAGGGTCCCGAATGGTTCACGCTGTTCACGACCTATCATCGCGCGCTGATCGCCGAGGCTGCCGGCAATGCCAAGGAAGCCGAGAAGATCTATAGCGAGACCATCGACAACGTCGCCGCCGGCGGTGCCGCGCCCGAGACCTGGCTGCGCGCGGCCGAAGCCTATGCCGGCTTCCTCGCCGGTCGCGGCGAAAAGGACAAGGCGCTGGCCGTGCTCGACAAGGCCGACGAATTCGCAACCGGCCGCCTGCCGCTGATGGCGCTGCGCGAGAAGATCAACAAGGGCGACAAGATCACGCCGCTGGTCGCAGGCCCCGCCGACGGCGCGAGCGAGATCCTGCTCGATCTGGCGAGCGCGCTGAACCGTGGCGGCGGCGAGCCGTTCGTGCGGCTCTACCTGCAATACGCGCTGGCGCTGAAGCACGATAGCGACGCTGTGTTGCTGCAGCTTGCGGCGGTTGCGGAGCAGCAGGAGAATGCCGAGGAGGCGATCGAGCTCTATCGCCGCGTGCCGGCCGATTCCTCGCTCAAGCGTGCCGCCGAATTGCAGCTCGGCCTGAACCTTGCCGACCTCAAGCGCCATGACGAGGCGATCACCCATCTCAAGGCGCTGCTCGACGAGAGCCCCGACGATATGCGCGCCTATCTGGCGCTGGGCGGCGTCTACTCCTCCAAGGAGGATTACCGCTCCGCTGCCGACATCTATGACAAGGCCGTCGAGCGGCTGAAGGCGCCGGACGCCAGCAACTGGAACATCTACTACCAGCGCGGCATCGCCTATGAGCGGCTGAAGGAATGGCCGAAGGCCGAGCCGAATTTCCGCGAAGCGCTGAAGCTGATGCCGAACCAGCCGCAGGTTCTGAACTACCTCGGCTATTCCTGGGTCGACATGAACATGAACCTGGATGAAGGCCTCGACATGATCCGCAAGGCGGTCGACCTTCGTCCGAGCGACGGCTACATCGTCGATTCGCTGGGCTGGGCCTATTACCGCCTCAATCGCTTCGACGAGGCGGTGACGGAGCTGGAACGCGCAGTGTCGCTGAAGCCCGATGATCCCGTGCTGAACGACCATCTCGGCGACGCTTACTGGCGCGTCGGCCGCAAGCTGGAAGCCACCTTCCAGTGGAGCCATGCGCGCGACATGAAGCCGGAGCCGGATGTGCTGGCAACCGTGCAGAAGAAGCTCGCCGAAGGCCTGCCGCCGCTCGAAGGCAAGACCGCGGCCGAAGCGCCGGCAGTCAAGCCTGCGGCGCCTGCGGTTGCACCGGCGCCTGCGCCCGAGGCCGAGAAGAAGAGCGACACACCGGCCGCCACGCCGCAATCCTCGCCGGTCGAGAAGATTTCCGCGACGCCGGCCGCCTACAAGGTGCAGCGCGGGCAGTCGCTATGGTCGATCGCCAACGAGGTGCTCGGCAATGGCGGGCGCTATCAGGAGATTCTCAACCTCAACCCGGAGCTTCGCGGCGATCCCGGACGCATCGTTCCCGGCCAGCAATTGATCCTGCCGGTCCAGCCGAACTGATTTGTCCAGTAATTCTTGACGCTTCCGGCAGGCCGGAATAGGACGGGCCGTCTTTTGGCCCCGATATTCTGAGGCTTATCCCGTGACCGCCAGTCTGCCTGCCCATATGCACCCCAGCCGCTCGTTCCAGGGGCTGATCCTGACGCTGCACAATTACTGGGCCGAATACGGTTGCGTCGTGCTGCAGCCCTACGACATGGAGGTCGGCGCCGGTACCTTCCACCCGGCCACCACGCTGCGCGCGCTGGGGCCGAAGAAGTGGAATGCCGCCTATGTCCAGCCGTCGCGCCGCCCCAAGGACGGGCGCTACGGCGAGAACCCGAACCGGCTCCAGCATTATTACCAGTATCAGGTCATCCTGAAGCCCAACCCGTCGAACCTGCAGGAGCTCTATCTCGGCTCGCTCGAGGCGATCGGCATCGACCCGCTGCTGCACGACATCCGCTTTGTCGAGGACGATTGGGAAAGCCCGACGCTGGGCGCCTGGGGGCTTGGCTGGGAGTGCTGGTGCGACGGCATGGAAGTGTCGCAGTTCACCTATTTTCAGCAGGTCTGCGGCATCGAATGCGCGCCGGTTGCCGGCGAACTGACCTACGGGCTAGAGCGGCTGGCCATGTATGTGCAGGGCGTCGACAATGTCTACGACCTGAACTTCAACGGCCGCGAGGGCGACGAGAAGGTCACCTATGGCGAGGTCTTCCTGCAGGCCGAGCAGGAATATTCGCGCTTCAATTTCGAGCACGCCAACACGGCGGTGCTGCTGCGCCATTTCGAGGATGCGGAAGCCGAGTGCAAGGCGCTGCTGGACGCCGGCGCGCCGTCCTCCAAGGACAACCAGCCGCTGCACAAGATGGTGTTTCCAGCCTACGACCAGTGCATCAAGGCCAGCCACGTCTTCAACCTGCTCGACGCGCGCGGCGTCATCTCGGTGACCGAGCGGCAGAGCTACATCCTGCGCGTGCGCAACCTTGCCAAGGCCTGCGGCGAAGCCTTCCTGCAGACGGACGCAGGCGGGTTCCAACTAAACGACAAGGCTGCCTGAAATGCCCGATTTGCTTCTTGAACTTCGCTCGGAAGAAATCCCCGCCCGCATGCAGCGCAAGGCTGCCGGCGACCTGAAGAAGATGGTGACGGACGGGCTGGTGGAAGCCGGCCTGACCTATGAGGCGGCTGTCGAATACTGGACGCCGCGCCGGCTGACGCTCGACATCCGCGGCCTCAACGCGCGCTCCAAGGACGTGCATGAGGAAAAGAAGGGCCCGAGCACCAAGGCGCCGGAACAGGCGATTGCCGGCTTCCTGCGCTCGGCCGGGTTGAGCGACATCAGCCAGGCTCATGTGCATTCCGACCCGAAGAAGGGCGATTTCTATGTTGCCCATATTTCCAAGCCGGGGAGGGCGGCGGAAGAGATCATCGCCGAGCTGATCCCGACGATCATCCGCACCTTCCCGTGGCCGAAATCGATGCGCTGGGGCAAGGCCTCGGCCAAGCCGGGTTCTTTGCGCTGGGTGCGCCCGCTGCAATCCATCGTCTGCACCTTCGGCCCCGAGACGGAAGAGCCGGTGGTGGTCGATTTCGAGATCGACGGCATCCGCGCCGGCAACGTTACCTATGGCCACCGCTTCCACGCGCCGGGAGCAATCACCGTGCGCCGGTTCGCGGATTACGTCGCCAAGCTGGAAGCGGCCAAGGTCGTGCTCGATGCCGACCGCCGCAAGCAGATCATCCTGTCGGATGCCAGGAACCTCGCCTTCGCCAACGGGCTAGAGCTTGTCGAGGACGACCTGCTGCTGGAGGAAGTGTCGGGCCTCGTCGAATGGCCGGTGGTGCTGATGGGCGAGTTCGAGCAGGATTTCCTTGCCATTCCGGCCGAGGTCATCCGGCTGACGATCCGCGCCAACCAGAAGTGTTTCGTGACGCGCGTGCAGGGCGAGACGGAAAATCTCTCCAACCGTTTTATCCTTACCGCCAATATCGAGGCCAAGGACGGCGGCAAGGAAATCGCCCACGGCAACGGCAAGGTCGTGCGCGCACGCCTGTCGGATGCGCTCTATTTCTGGACGACCGACCAGCACGACCTGCCCGACCTCGACCAGTTGTCGGATTCGGGCAAGAAGTTCGGGCTCGATATGGCCAAGCCCCTCGACCAGCGCATGGCCCGGCTCGACCATCTCGGCGTGACCTTCCATGCCAAGCTCGGCACGCAGGGTGAACGGGTGGAGCGCATCAAGCGGCTGGCGCGCGAGATCGCGCCGATCGTCGGCGCCGATCCGGCCCTTGCCGAACGCGCCGCCGTGCTCGCCAAGGCCGATCTGCAGACTGAAGTCGTCGGCGAATTCCCGGAACTTCAGGGCGCGATGGGCCGCAAATATGCATTGCTGCAACGCGAGCATCCTTCGGTCGCCGCAGCGCTTGAGGAACACTACAAGCCGCAAGGCCCGTCCGACCGCGTGCCGACCGACCCGGTGTCGGTTGCCGTGGCGCTCGCCGACAAGCTCGACACGCTGGTCGGGTTCTGGGCGATCGATGAGAAGCCGACGGGGAGTAAGGACCCTTACGCGCTGCGCAGAGCGGCGCTGGGGGTGGTGCGGATATTGATTGAGAATGGGGTGAGACTGAACTTGGATAGCCTGTTTGCGAGCGCAAATAGTGAGCGCATTGCGCAGCGGCCTGAGTTCAATCAACCAACGGATCTGGAAGATTTCTTCTCTGGTGATCTCCTCTCCTTCTTCCACGACCGCCTAAAAGTCTATCTCCGCGACCAGGGTGCGCGGCATGATCTGATCGATGCGGTGCTGGCGCAGCGCCCAATCTCCCCCCTTGAGGGGGAGATGTCGCCGAAGGCGACAGAGGGGGTTGCCTCAGAAGGCACCGCCCCAACGTCGAGCACTGCCGCGGCGACCCCACCCCGATCCGCTTCGCGGATCGACCCTCCCCTCAAGGGGGAGGGGGGCGCCGCGCAAAACGACGACCTTCTCCAAATCGTCCGCCGCGTTGAAGCGCTCGGCTCCTTCCTCGATACCGAGGACGGCAAGAACCTGCTGGCCGGCACCAAGCGCGGGGCCAATATTCTGGCGGCCGAGGAGAAGAAGGGTACGCGCGTTGCCGATGCCGTCGACCCCGCGCTGTTCCGCGAGGAGGCCGAGCACAAGCTGTTCGCGGCGGTGAATCATGCCGAGAGCCAAGCGGCGCAAGCGATTCAGAATGAAGACTTTTCCGCCGCCATGCTCGCACTTAGCGTGCTGCGTGAGCCGGTTGATTCATTCTTTGAAGGCGTTCTCGTGAATGATGAGGACGAGGCCGTGCGCGCCAACCGTCTGGCGCTGCTGTCGCGCATTCGCGCGGCGACCGACAAGGTCGCCGATTTCTCGAAGATCGCGGGCTGAGCCGGAGACCCGGCTCGGTCTTCGGCCTATTTCGCCGGAGCCATCGGAGCAAGCGGCGGGCCTGAGGGTTTCGCCGGCGTATCGGCCGCGACCTGGGTCGGGGCCGGAGCTTTGATGCCGGTGCCACGGACGAATGTGTCGCCGGCAATGCCGCCGCGCATGACCATCGGTGCTTGCTGATGACGCGGCTTCGGCGCCGGGTCTGCCGGGGGGATCGCCGCGACCTTCGCATCATCGACATTCGGCATGGCATCGCCAAGCGCGATCACCGAGGTGCTGATCTTTTCGCCCGCCTGCGCGGGCTTTGCCGACACGGAAGCCGCGCCCTCCAGAACCATCGACGGCCCGAGCGGCGCTGTCATTGCCTCGATATGCTGGATCGAACCGGCCTGTGCCGCGCCGGTCAGGAAGATGCCGGCGAGAAGAAAAACACTCTGAATACGCATAGCCCCACCCATGTTGCTGTCTTGTCATAGCGGCTTGACGTTGATGCCCGCTTGCGGCGAAGCATGGCATTTTAGCGATTTCGCTATTTCCGGCGTGGCCCTTGCCGCTGCGCGCCGTCCGCGATAGGCAGGCGCTGTCTTGAATAAGGTCGGTTGCGTGGCGGAAATCCTCGACGGTGAGCGGGCAATGGAACGGGCGCTGGCGCTGCTGGCGGCGGGCGATGTCGTCGCCATTCCCACCGAGACGGTCTATGGCCTTGCCGGCGATGCCACCAATGGCGAGGCGGTGGCGCGCATTTTCGAGGCCAAGGGCCGGCCCCGCTTCAACCCGCTCATCGCCCATGTCGCCTCGATGGACATGGCCGAGGCCATTGCCGACTTCGATCCGCTGTCGCGAAAGCTTGCCGAGAAATTCTGGCCGGGGCCGCTGACCATGGTGCTGTCGCATCGCGCGGCAAGCGGCATTCACCCGCTGGTGACGGCGGGCCTGGACACGATCGCGCTGCGCATGCCGAAAGGCCTTGGCGCGGAACTCATCGCAGCACTCGGCCGGCCGCTGGCGGCACCCAGCGCCAATTCGTCTGGCAAGATCAGCGGCACGACAGCGCAGGCAGTCGCCGCCGATCTCGGTAGCAGGATAAAACTGGTGGTCGATGGCGGCGCAACGCCTGTCGGGCTGGAATCGACCATCGTCAAGGTCGAGGACGGCCGCTTGCGGCTGCTGCGGCCGGGCGGCGTTCCTGCCGAAGAACTCGAGGCGGTGGCCGGCACGAAACTGCTGCGCAACGCCAAGGCCGGCATCGAGGCGCCGGGCATGATGGCCTCGCACTATGCCCCGGGGGCGGCGGTGCGGCTGAACGTTTTCGATGTCGAGCCGCACGAGGCGCTGCTGGCATTCGGCCCGACGCGGGTGGCGGGTGCTGAAGGTGCCGTGGCCACGCTGAACCTCTCCGAACGCGGCGATCTGCGCGAGGCCGCGAGCAACCTGTTCTCGCACCTTCAGGCGCTGGACCGCAGTGGCGCGAAAATTATCGCCGTCGAGCCGATCCCGCATGACGGGCTGGGCGAGGCGATCAACGACCGCCTGGCGCGCGCCGCCGCCCCGCGTGACAACATCAGCATCGATTCATAAGTGACCGAGATGACTCAGAATTCGACTGTTTTGGACCCCGCCTTGCTCGACCGCTTCGTGGAACTCGTCGGCGAACGCCATGCCGTGCGCGACGAGGCCGATATCGAGCCATATTTGACCGAACCCCGCGGGCTTTTTGCCGGCCTGTCGCCGTTGGTGCTGCGGCCCGGCAGCGTCGAGGAGGTGAGCGCGATCATGAAGCTCGCCACCGAAACGAAAACGCCGATCGTGCCGCAGGGTGGCAATACCGGGTTGGTCGGCGGGCAGATGCCGGACCGCACCAATGGGCAGGTCGTGCTGTCGCTGTCGCGGCTCAACCGCATCCGCGAGATCGATGTGCGATCGAACACGGTGACGGTGGAGGCCGGCGTCATACTGGAGACGCTGCATGGGGCTGTCGACGAGGTCGAACGGCTCTATCCGCTGTCGCTCGGCTCGCAGGGTTCGTGCGAGATCGGCGGCAATCTGTCGTCCAATGCCGGCGGCACCGGCGTGCTGGCCTATGGCAATGCGCGCGAGCTTTGCCTCGGCGTCGAAGTGGTGCTGCCGACGGGCGAGGTGTTCGACGATTTGCGCAAGCTGAAGAAGGACAACACCGGCTACGATTTGAAGAACCTGTTCGTCGGTGCCGAGGGTACGCTCGGCGTCATCACGGCGGCGGTGCTGAAGCTGTTTCCCAAGCCGAAGGGCAGGGAGGTTGCGTGGGTGGGCTTGTCCTCGCCTGAGGCAGCGCTCGACCTGTTCGGCCGCGCAATGGACCAGGCGGGCAGCGGCCTGACGGCGTTCGAGTTGATCTCCGAGATGGTGCTCGGCTTTGCGGTGGAACACATTGCTGACACGCATCGGCCGCTGCAAAGCGAGTGGCCGTGGCATGTGCTGATCGAGATTTCGTCGGGCCGCTCTGCCGAGGACGCGAGCGCGCTGATGGAGGAGGTGCTGACCGCTGGTTTCGAGGCCGGCATCGTCGGCGATGCCGTCATTGCTTCAAACCTGTCGCAGGCGGGCGCCTTCTGGCGGCTGCGCGAAAGCCTTTCGGATGCGCAGCGACCGGAAGGCGCATCGATCAAGCACGATATCTCGGTTCCGGTGGCCTTGGTTCCCGAATTCATCGAACGGGGCGCGGCGGCGGTTGCCTCGGTCAGTCCGCAGGCGCGCATCGCCTGCTTCGGCCATATGGGCGACGGCAACCTGCACTACAACATCTCGCAGCCGGCGGGTGCCGACGGCGAGGCGTTCCTGAAACTCTATCGCCCGATGAACAAGGCTGTGCACGACATCGTGCGCGCGCTTAACGGCTCGATCTCGGCCGAGCATGGCATCGGCCAGCTCAAGCGTGACGAGTTGATCGCCACTGCGCCGCCGGTCGGCATCGACCTGATGCGCCGGGTGAAGGCGGCATTCGACCCGGCGGGGATCATGAACCCGGGCAAGGTGATTTAAGACTCGGGCTGCTCGACGTTCGATACAGGTCGCGGCGTTGCAGAATAGAGCGTCATCCCGGAAGCCGCAGCGAAGCGAAGGCTATCCGGGACCCCATTCCGTAACGGTGAAATTCCGGCATGGGTCCCGGGTCTTCGCATTCGCTTCGCTCATGCTCCGCCCGGGATGACGAACGTAGCGTCCCATTCACCACCTCTTCACACACCTTTACAACATCTTGTGGTCGGTGGGATTCCGATAACCATTCCATAGATCAGAAAAATTTAACCGACTTTCTTAAGCGCGGCGGTAAGAACCCCACGCTAGGCTCCTTCCCATAACGAGACCGGGAAAACCGGTTCGGAGAGACCGGAACACCGGCTCTCAGGAGTAACAGGAAGAAGGCATAATCAATGAGCACCGGACTGAAGCCAGTCTGGGCGGGACGCAACATGCGCCTCGACCCTTTCCGCTTGCCCCAGATGACCAGCTACGCCGCCCGTGATGACTACGGCGACGTCAGTTTCACCATCGACCAGCGCGGCGCGATCGTCCGGCGCATCCTGCAGCATAGCGGCCTGCCGGCAACCGTGGTGCTGCCCGCCAACGCATTTCGCGGCGTGGCCGCCCGGGCGCTGGAGGACGAACAGTTCAACGTCACGGTGACGCTCGAACTCCTGCACAACGACCCGATGCTGTCGGTGCCGCTGCTGGTGGCCGACAATCTGGAGGACGTGGCCGCCGACTGGCGCGCCTGGGCCGATGCCTACCGCCTGCCGATGCTTCTGATCGAGGCCGACGGTGTTGCCCGCACGCTGGAGGAATCGCTGGGTGCCGCGATCAAGGTCGCGCCGCCGCGCGAACGCCGCAAGGGCCGCGCTACCCCGATGCGCCGTCCGCGCTTTCTCGCCCGCCGCAAGTCCGGCGATCTCGGCATGCGCCTGGTGATCGACGGCGAAGAGATCATCGCCCGGCAGTAGGGTGAATATCGGCGGGGGTTGAAGTTCCCCCTCTCCGTCCCGGCTTCGCCGAGCCACCTCTCCCCCACTTTGCGGGGGCGAGGAACCGGCACTCGCCGAGGTCGCGGCCTCAAACCAGCGGCTTCAGCGCCACCCACGCCGCACCGCCGAGAAGCCCTAGAAAAATCAGCCAGCCGACCGTGCCGTTCGACTTGAACAGTTTCAGGCACTGGTCCGGGTCATTGATATCGAGAACCCGGATCTGACGCGCCATATGCGCACCGGCGGCGACGAGACCGGCAAGTGCCGGCATCGGGGCTTCGGCGAAAGCGAAGGCCAGCGCAAAGCAGAACAGCGCGCCACTGTAGAGGCCGATCAGCCACATCTTGGTGTTCTCGCCGAACAGGCGCGCCGTCGAGCGAACGCCGACCAGCGCATCGTCCTCCCTGTCCTGATGGGCATAGATCGTGTCGTAGCCGATCACCCACAGGATCGAGCCGATATAGAGCATGATGGCCGGGCCATCGATGTCGGCGAATTCGGCTGCCCAGCCCATCAGCGCGCCCCAGGAAAACGCAAGGCCGAGAAAGAGTTGCGGCCAGTCGGTGAATCGCTTCATGAACGGGTAGATGACGACGATGCCGAGCGAGCACAGGCCGACGAGCACGACGAAATAGTTGAACTGCCACAGCACCAGGAAGCCGATGAGCGCCTGGAGCACCAGGAACGTCCACGCCTGGCGGCGGGTGACCTGGCCCGAGGGCAGCGGGCGCGAGCGCGTGCGCTCGACCTTGGCGTCGATGTTCTCGTCGACGATATCGTTGAACGTACAGCCGGCACCGCGCATGGCGATGGCGCCGGCGAGGAACAGGCCCAGATACCACGGGTCGGGCAGCAGCGACTTCAGCGAATCGCCCGGCAGCCAGTAGGCGCTGGCAGCCAGTGCCGTCGACCACCAGCATGGCCAGAGCAGCAGTATCCAGCCGATCGGCCGATCCCAGCGGGCAAGCTGCGCGTAAGGCCATAGCCAACGCGGCAGGACGCGGTAAACCCAGTGGCCGCTCGGCGCATCGGCAACACGGCCCTGCGCCTCTTTGGTCTGAATATTTTCCATGCGTCTGACGTGACAGCAGCCGAAGCGGGCGTCAAGACGATGAATTGTCCTTGATAAGCTACGGTCAAGGTTGACCCGCGCGCCCTTGCGCCATACCGGAAAGCTCGCCGATTGGCATGAAGGCACGGAGCGACAGCATGAATGTTCTTCTGATTGGTTCAGGTGGCCGCGAACACGCGCTGGCCTGGAAGATCGCGGCCTCGCCGATGCTGACGAAACTCTATGCAGCACCCGGCAATCCCGGCATCGCGAAAGAGGCGGAACTCGTCGGGCTGGACGTGAACGACCATCAGGCAATCGCCGCCTTCTGCAAGGACAAGGCGATCGATCTTGTCGTCGTCGGACCGGAAGCGCCGCTGGTCGCCGGACTTGGCGACGATCTGCGCGCCGCCGGCATCCGCGTCTTCGGACCTTCGGCAAAGGCAGCACAGCTGGAAGGCTCGAAGGGCTTCACCAAGGATCTCTGCCGCAAATACGGCATCCCGACCGCCGCTTACGAGCGCTTCACCGAGGCTGGCTTGGCGAAAGCCTATGTTGAAAAGCTCGGCGCGCCGATTGTCATCAAGGCCGATGGGCTTGCCGCCGGCAAGGGCGTGACGGTGGCGATGACCAATGACGAGGCGTTCGAGGCCATCGACGCCTGTTTCGACGGCGCATTCGGCGGCGCTGGTGCCGAACTGGTCGTGGAAGAATTCCTGACCGGCGAGGAGGCGAGCTTCTTCTGCCTGTGCGACGGCAAGACGGCGCTGCCCTTCGGCACGGCGCAAGACCACAAGCGCGTCGGCGAGGGCGACACCGGGCCGAACACCGGCGGCATGGGCGCCTATTCGCCAGCCCCGGTGATGACGCCGGAAATGATCGAGCGCACCATGCGCGAGATTATCGAGCCGACCATGCGCGGCATGGCCGAAATGGGTGCGCCATTCTCCGGCGTCCTGTTTGCCGGCCTGATGTTCACGGACAAGGGGCCGGAACTGATCGAATACAACACCCGCTTCGGCGATCCCGAATGCCAGGTGCTGATGATGCGGCTCAAAGACGATATCCTGGTCCTGCTCAACGCCGCTGCTGACGGCCAGCTGGCGCATATGTCGGCGCGCTGGCGTGATGATGCCGCGCTTACCGTAGTCATGGCCGCAAACGGCTATCCCGGCACGCCGGAAAAGGGGTCTGTCATACGCGGGCTCGACAATCCCGCTGACGGCGTTGAAATCTTCCACGCCGGCACGGCTTCGCGCGGCGGCGAGATCGTCGCCAATGGCGGGCGCGTGCTGAACGTCACCGCGATGGGCAAGACGGTGAGCGAGGCGCAGAAGAATGCCTATGAGGCGGTCGACCGCATCGACTGGCCGCAAGGCTTCTGCCGGCGCGACATCGGCTGGCGCGCGGTGGAGCGGGAGGGGAAAAAATGACCGTCACGATCTATCACAACCCTGCCTGCGGCACCTCGCGCAACACGCTGGCGATGATCCGCGCCTCCGGTGAGGAGCCGGAGATCGTCGAATATCTGAAGACGCCACTGTTGCGGGAGCGGCTGGTCGAACTGCTCGGGCTCCTCAAGATGACGCCGCGCGAGCTTCTGCGGGAGAAGGGCACGCCCTATGCCGAGCTGGGCTTGAACGATCCCAAATGGAGCGACGACGAGCTGATCGATTTCATGATGGCCCATCCGATCCTGATCAACCGTCCGATCGTGGTGACGCAGAAGGGTGCAGTTCTGGCGCGGCCTTCGGAGAAGGTGCTGGAGGTTCTGGCTAATCCCGTTGGCGGTTTCACCAAGGAAGACGGCGAGGTGGTGGGTAAGGGACGCGGGTAAATTCCGTAAGATCGCGGGGAGATGGCCGTCAGGCCAGCGGGGGGTATGAGGCGCACGACCTCTCAGGGCTAAGCATGGCCCTCAGATTTAGGGTACCTCCGTCCTTGCCGGAATCGTCGCCGTCGTTATCGGATCAACACCTGGCGTATCGCTGAACGCCAATACAACCCGCTGTGTCAGCGACGCGAAATAAGCGGCCACTTTGCCGAAAAGGCCGACCTCAGCCTTCGCCAAGGCGATTGCCGGCTCATCGGCGACTGCTATGCCGAAACGGTCGGGATGCTGCTGGCCGCGCACCTGGAAGGCGTTTTCGAGTGCTGCGATCGCACTGGCCGGCTCGACCGAGGCGTAGGACAGCGTGACTTCCCCGGCCAGCCCCACTTCGCGGCCGATCGGCAATGGCACACTGGCGATCATCTCCATAGGCACGTCGAGCAACCCGCCAAAGGGCCAGGCCCTGCGCAGATCCTCGGCATTCATCGGCGCGACATTGACGTCGATGTCGGTCTCGGTTCCGGGAATGCGGTAGGGGCAGCTGCGCGCGCTGCAATTGGCCTGCGCGGAGAACTGCCACAGCGCGTAGCTTTGCCAGTTGCCCTTCGGGAAATGCAGGCCGATCTCCGGCTTGTAGCGCGCATACCAGAGCGGCAGGCGCGACAGCAGCGGGTACTTTTCGCGGTTGTCGGCGATATGCTGCGCCGTCGTGCCATTGGTGTAGAGGATCGGGAAGCGCCCGGTGCGGCGCTGGATGTGGCGCACGAATTCCTCGGCATCCTCCAGCGACATCCACTTCGTCGGGTCGTTTTCCTCGATGTCGATGGCCATCAGGTCGTCGGCGTCGGGGGCAGCGAAATCGATGAAATTGTTGGCCTGGTCGATCGGATTGCCGGGCCGGGCGAGGTGGTAGGCGCCCCATTTCAAGCCGAGCGCCTTCGCCATCGACTTGCGCGTCTGGTAGAGCTCGCGCGCAACCGCGTGGCGCTTCCACAGCGCCTTGCACAGCTTGACCTCGGTTTCGTTGCCGGAGCAGGCATAAGGCGGCGAGAGCCCGTCGGAAGCCTTGTTGATGAAGCCGACGATGCGCTTGTCGGTGGCGAGCTTCGGCCAGTCGATGGCATTGTACTCGTAGGCGTCGACCACCAGTGCGCGATCGGAACTCTTCCACGGCTCCGAAAAATCCGAGGCCATGGCGGGCGCAAGGTGAAGAGCCATTGCCGCGCCGAGCGCCAGAAGCGCTTTTCGGCGAGGACGATGGGTGAAAAAGCGCAAAGGACGGTTCCTGTAAATCAAGCAGGTATCCTGGGCTATCATGGTTAATGAAATATGTGGGTGCGCTACATCTGCGTGAAATTTGACGTAAACGTCAAAAGAAACTAGCGGTGAGCACCCGCACCGCATAGGGTGCCGGGCGAGCGTCAAACGTGCCTGAGGAGGAGCAGCCAAACATGTATCGCGCACCTGTCGAGGAGATTTCCTTCACGCTGAAACACGTGGCCGGGCTGAAAGCCGGGCTGGACGAAGGCGCGTTTGGCGAGTTGAGCGAAGATCTTGTCGACGCGATCCTCGAGGAAGCCGGCCGCTTCGCCACCGACGAGGTGGCGCCGCTGCGCAAGATCGGCGACGAAAAGGGCGCTGTGCTGAAGGACGCCGCAGTCACCACGCCGCCCGGCTGGAAGGAACTCTACCGCCGCTGGATCGATGGCGGCTGGAATGCCCTGCAGGGCCCGGAGGAATATGGCGGGCAGGCGCTGCCGGCGATGCTCGGGGTTGCTGCGCTCGAAATGTGGAATTCCGGCTCGATGGCTTTTGCCATCGGCCCGACGCTGACCATGGGCGCGGTCGAGGCGATGGAAAAGCACGCTACCGAGGAGCTGAAGAAAAAATACCTGGAAAAGCTCGTTTCCGGCGAGTGGATGGGCACGATGAACCTGACCGAGCCGCAGGCCGGTTCGGACCTCGCTGCTCTGCGCGCCCGCGCCGAACGCGCCGGCGACGGCACCTATCGCATCTTCGGCCAGAAGATTTTCATCACCTATGGCGAGCACGATTTCACCGACAACATCGTGCACATGGTGCTGGCGCGGCTGCCCGATGCGCCGGCCGGCACGCGTGGCATCTCGCTGTTCCTGGTGCCGAAATTCTTCGTCAACGACGATGGCTCGCTCGGCGGCCGCAATGACGTGTTCTGCTCGGGCCTGGAGGAAAAACTCGGCATCCACGGCTCGCCGACCTGCACGATGATCTATGGCGACGGCTTCGTGAAGGGCAGTGAAGCGGGAGCGGTCGGCTGGCTGATCGGCGAGGAGAACAAGGGCCTCGCCTGCATGTTCACCATGATGAACAACGCCCGTCTCGCCGTCGGCATGCAGGGCGTCGCGGTGGCGGAAGCTGCGTTCCAGAAGGCGCTGGCCTATGCCAATGAGCGCCGGCAGGGCAAGGCTTCGACCTATCAGGGCGAGGGCATGGCCCCGATCGTCCATCACCCCGACGTGCAGCGCAATCTGCTGACGATGAAGGCGCTGACGCAGATCGCGCGCGCCATCAGCTATTCCTGCGCCTACGCCACCGACAAGGCACGCGCATCCGAAGGCGACGGCAGGCAGCATTGGCAGGAGCGCGCCAACCTGCTGACGCCGATTGCCAAGGCGTTCTCGACCGATGTCGGCGTCGATGTCGCCTCGCTCGGCCTGCAGATCCATGGCGGCATGGGCTTCATTGAGGAGACGGGCGCGGCAGCGCTTTATCGCGACGCCCGCATCGCGCCGATCTATGAGGGAACCAACGGCATCCAGGCGATCGACCTCGTGATGCGCAAGCTGCCGCAGGGCGGTGGCGAGCATGTCTTCGGCTATATTGCCGAACTGGCCGAGATCGTCACCGCGCTGCGCACGTCCAACCTGCATGGCTTCGGCCAGACCGCCAATGCCATCGACAATGCGCTGGACGATCTTTCCAACGCGACGCGCCATCTGCAGAAGCTTGCCGGCGAAGGCAGGGTGGACGAGGCGCTGGCCGGTGCCACGCCTTACCTGCGCCTGTTCGCACTGGCTTCCGGCGGTGCCTATCTGGCGCGGGGTGCGCTGGCCGAACAGAATGAGGCGCGGCAATCGCTATGCCGCTTCTTCGCCGAAAACCTGCTGGGCGAAACGCGGGCGCTGAAAGAGCGCGTCGTCGGTGGCGCGGCGAGCCTATCGGCGGCAGCCCAGAGCCTGATTTTAGCTTGAGCTTGAGCCAACAAGGATATTTGACCGTGACCGAGCATATTCTCATCGAGCGGCGGGGCGCCGTGCAGATCATCCGGATGAACCGCCCGGACAAGAAGAACGCGCTGACCCGCGCCATGTATGCAGCCTTTTCGGCAGCACTCAGGGCAGCCGATGCCGATCCGGAAATCCGGGTGAATGTGGTGTTCGGCGTGCCCGGCGCGTTCTCCGCCGGCAACGACCTCGCCGATTTCATGGCGGTCGCGATGGGCGGTGACGGCGGAACGGAGGTCTGGGATTTCCTGCTGGCGCTGGCCGAATCGGAAAAGCCGCTGGTTTCGGGCGTCGATGGCATTGCGGTCGGCATCGGCACGACGCTGAACCTGCATTGCGACCTGACCTTCGCCACGCCGCGCACGGTGTTCAAGACGCCGTTCGTCGATCTCGGCCTCGTGCCGGAAGCCGGCTCCAGCCTGCTTACGCCGGCCCTTCTTGGCCGCCAGCAGGCTTTCGCGCTGCTGGGGCTTGGCGAGGGCTTTTCGGCCGAGCGTGCGCGCGATGCCGGGATGATCTATGCGGTGGTCGAAGAAGACAGGCTGGAGGCCGAAACGCTGGCGGCTGCCGAGGCAATCGCGGCCAAGCCGCCGCAGGCACTGAAGATTTCACGCGACCTGATGCGTGCCCCGCGTGACGAACTGATCGCCCGGATCAAGCAGGAAGGCGAGCACTTCCGCGAGCGGCTGAAATCCGACGAGGCCAAGGCCGCTTTCGTCGCTTTCATGAGCCGGAAGAAATAAACCAGCCGAAATAAAAAGCCCCGCCGAAGCGGGGCTTTTTCATCAACTGCCGAGGCTTATCGCATATAGGGCGATGCGCACTGCTGGCGCGGGCCGTAGTTCGGCTGGAAGGTATTGTCCGACGCGCGATAGGAGCGGTAGCGGTTGTAGCACCAACGCACATGCGCATTGCCGGCCGGCCGGTAGGCGGGCGCGGGGCGATAGGTCGGCTGGTTGGCGATCGCGCCGCCGATGATGGCGCCGGCGATGAAGGCTGCCGGCGGGAACCAGTAGCCATTGTGCTGACGCCAGCCGGGCCGGTGGTTCCGGTAGCCGCGATGGCCGTTGTAGTAATAGTTGCCGCCGCGACGGTAGAAGCGGTCGGGTCCGTCGCGGACCTGCTGAACGTCGGTGTTGCCCGATTCCAGCTTCGGCAGCGGCATGGTGACGGCGCCCGCAGACGTCATCGTCGAGGCGACGGCGGTCAGTGCCATGGCAGCCGCGCATACTGTGGTTATGATCTTTTTCATCGTTTCCTCATTTCGTTTACCCAAGCCCATGCACGGTAATCTGGTGCTCGGACTATGAACGCCAACTGAATGAAATCATTAATTTTTTGTAACGTTGGCGCGCGCTGAAACCCGGCGTTTCCATGTGCAGGATCTTTTGCGCCTAGCGCCGCCTTCGACGCTGGTTTAGAAACACTTTGACTGGAATCGACCGACTGCAGGACGTCGATGGCAACCACACATCGCAAATTGACCACCATCTTCTCGGCGGATGTTCAGGGCTATTCGCGCCTCATGGAGGCCGACGAGGAGCGCACGCTTGCCACGCTGAAGCAGTATCGCGACGCCATGGTGCGGCTGATCAAGGCGCATGGCGGCCGTGTCATCAACACCTGGGGTGACGGGCTCATTGCCGAGTTCCCCAGCGTGGTCGAATCGGTGCGCGCGGCCATCGATGTCCAGAACGAACTGGCAGGGCGAAATGCCGGCCAGCCCAGCGAAGCCCGGATGGAATTCCGGATCGGCATAAATCTCGGCGATGTCATCGCCGATGGCGAGGACATTTACGGCGACGGCGTCAACATCGCCGCGCGCCTTCAGAGTTCGGCCGCACCAGGCGGCATCGTGATCTCGAACACGGTGCACGACCAGGTCCGCAACAAGATGACGGTCGGCTTCGAGTTCCTCGGCCAGTTGTCGGTCAAGAACATCAGTGAGGCCGTGCCAAGCTATGCCGTCCAGGTCGGCGACCTGAAAAATGCCCGGGCATATGCGGCGCGCGCGGAGGAAGAGGCGAGGCCGCAGGCTGCAGCGGCCGAGTGGGGGCGGACAACCGGTTGGACGCAGGTTGCGTCGAAGAAAACCGTTTCCCGGAGCTTTTCGGTCATGGGGCTGGTCGCCCTGGGCCTGGTGGCGATCAATCTGTTCACCTGGCAGGGCACATTCTGGGCCGTCTGGCCGATTCTCGCCTATTGCGTTCTCGCCGGGCTGTCATGGGCCGGAACCACCAGCCTTGTCGACCGCAAGGTGGCTTCGCTCGGCGTCATCGGCGCCATGATCGTCGCGATCAACTTCCTGACCTGGAGCGGCACTTTCTGGGCGAAGTGGCCGCTGCTGGCCATAGCGATCGCCGCCGGGCTGAGCCGGGCCATGAGCCGGAAGCGTACTTGATCCTTTACGGATAAAGCCGCGTCTTGTCCCAGCCGCCGTCGCTGGTCCGCGTGAAAACGATGCGGTCGTGCAGGCGGAAGGGGCGGTCGTGCCAGAATTCGATCTGCTGCGGCACGATGCGGAAGCCGGACCAGTGTTTTGGGCGCGGAATCTCGCCGATCGCATGGCGCGCCGTGTATTCGGCGACCGCTTTCTCGAGCGCAAAGCGGCTTTCCAGCGGGCGCGACTGCTTCGATGCCCATGCGCCGATTCGGCTGCCGCGCGGTCGAGTGGCGTAGTAAGCGTCGGCCTCGGCGTCGCTGACGATCTCTACTGGCCCGCGCACGCGCACCTGCCGGCGCAGCGATTTCCAGTGAAAGCACATGGCTGCTTTCATCGTCGCGAGAATCTCGCGGCCCTTGGCGCTTTCGAAATTCGTGTAGAAGACGAAACCCTGCTCGTCGAAGCCTTTCAGCAGCACCATGCGCACATCCGGCATGCCGTCCGTATCGACCGTTGCGAGCGCAACGCCGTTCGCATCGTTGATTTCGCTCTTGGAAGCATCGTTCAGCCATTGCGCAAAAAGCCGAAACGGTTCACGACTGTCGGTGAAGTCACCTTCTGTTAAGTCTGTCTCAGCCATAGTTTCCGCTCGATGTGATGTTGCTGGCCCGGGAGATTGCCGATTGTCGCGCCTTGCGCAAGCGTGGAGAGATGGATTGTCGCGCCTTTTGCGGTCGAACTGCCTGAAACTGGCGGCCGTGATGGCCGCTGGCCTATCACTTTCTGCCTGTGCGGCCGGCGGTTTCAGCCTCCAAAAGGCTGAGGTCGACCGCTCGCTGCTGACGGGGACGGTGGCCTCCAATCCGCAGGCTCCGGTCGATGCCGACCGGCTTTCCGACGAATCGACCATTCGCAATGCCGTTTCTGCCGCCGACATCAGCGGCCTCGGCACCAGCCCGCTGCCATGGGCCAACGCCAACACCGGCTCGCGCGGCGCCATCAGCAATATGATCGAGCACAAAGAAAACGGGGCGCTGTGCCGCAAGTTCACCGCCTCGCGCGAAAGCTTCGACGGCGTCAGCCTCTATCAGGGCGAAGCCTGCCTGGCCGATGCCGGGGCGTGGCGGATGCTGGCCTTCCAGCCGGTGTCTTGAACCCTTTTGATAATTCTACTCCGGCGGACATCTGCGGCAGCTTTCTGCGCTTCCGGTGCTGATGGGACCTGAATGTCCACTCCGCTCCGGTTCTCGAAATCCACCGCAGCTGCTTCCGCCAGAGCGAATTCTGAAAAGGATTCGATAGCGTCCCCAAAGGCTGGAATTTCTTCCTACGCAGGCGCATATAGGGGACGAGCAAGAATTCCAGAAGATTACGGCAGGCAGTCACACAAGCATGCGCGATCCCTATGAAGTGCTGGGCGTTGCCAAGAACGCATCGGCCAAAGAGATAAAATCGGCTTACCGCAAGCTCGCCAAGAAGCATCATCCGGACCAGAATCCGGACGATCCCAAGGCGAAGGACCGGTTTTCGGCCGCGAACCAGGCCTATGAGATCCTCGGCGACGAGAAGAGCCGGGGCGCTTTCGATCGCGGCGAGATCGACGCCGAAGGCAAGCCGAAGTTCCAGGGTTTCGAAGGTCACCCGGGCGGCGGCGACCCGTTCGCGGGCTTCCGGCGCCAGCAGAGCCAGGGGCCGGGCGGTTCGCGCTTCGAGTTCCGTACCGAGGGCGCGGGTCCCGATCCGTTCGGCTCCAACAGCGACATCTTCAGCGAACTCTTCGGTCACGCCTTCAACCAGCGCGGTGGCGGTGGCGGGCAGCGTGCGCCGGCCGGCAACGATCTCAACGCGACGCTTGATATCAGCATCGAGGACGCCGCCACGGCCGCCAAGGTCATGGCGATGTTTCCCGGCGGCCGCAAGATCGCGGTGAAGCTGCCGGCCTATGTCGAGGACGGCCAGACGATTCGCCTCAAAGGGCAGGGCGAGCCGGGTCTCGGTGGGCCGGGCGATGCGCTGGTGAAAATCCGTTTCAGGAGGCATCCGCGTTACCGCGTCGAGGGCCGCGACCTGCATGCCGATCTTCCGGTGCCGCTGAATGATGCCGTGCTTGGCGCCAAGGTGGCCGTGGAAACGCCCACCGGCCGGCTGGCGGTCAATGTTCCGGCATGGTCGAGTTCCGACAAGGTGCTGCGGCTGAAAGGTCGCGGTCTCCCGGAAAAGGCCGGCGGGCACGGCGATCTTTACGCCCATGTCCGCGTCATGCTGCCGGAACACGGCGATCCGGAACTCGAAATGCTGATGAAGAAGTCGGTCAAGTAACCACTTCGCGGGTTATCGAGAGCGCTTATCCCTATTTTTGAAAGCTTGAAGGTGCCCGATTGCTATGCGATAGGGGCATCTCCTGATTTCAGAACGCGGAGAATGATCACATGGCGGTTGGACAGGGCCTGATGGCCGGCAAGCGCGGTCTTGTTCTTGGCGTGGCCAACAATCGGTCGATTGCCTGGGGCATAGCCAAAGCCTGCGCCGACCACGGCGCTGAACTGGCGCTGACCTATCAGGGCGACGCTTTCAAGAAGCGTGTCGAGCCGCTGGCTGCCGAACTCGGCGCCCATCTTGCAGGCCATTGCGACGTGACCGATCCGGCCAGCCTGGATGCGGTTTTCGACTACGTTGCCAAGAAGTGGGGCAAGATCGATTTCCTCGTCCACGCCATCGCCTTCTCCGATAAGGAGGAGCTGGACGGCCGTTATGTCGAGACGACGCGCGACAACTTCCTGCGCACCATGGACATTTCGGTTTATTCCTTCACCACCATCGCCAAGCGCGCCGAAGCGCTGATGCCGGACGGCGGGTCGCTTCTGACGCTGACCTATTACGGCGCTGAAAAGGTGATGCCGCATTACAACGTGATGGGCGTGGCCAAGGCCGCACTCGAGGCCAGCGTGCGCTATCTTGCGGTCGATCTCGGCGGCAAGAACATCCGCGTCAATGCTATTTCGGCCGGTCCGATCAAGACGCTGGCGGCATCAGGCATCGGCGATTTCCGCTACATCCTCAAATGGAATGAATACAATTCGCCGCTGAAGCGCACGGTGACCCCGGAGGAAGTCGGCGATTCCGGTCTCTATTTCCTGTCGGACCTGTCGCGCGGCGTGACCGGCGAAGTGCATCACGTTGATTCGGGTTATCACGTCGTCGGCATGAAGGCCGTCGACGCGCCGGACATCTCGACCGTCAGGGACTGAATAGTCCGGCATTCCGCAATTTTTGGACACGCCATGCCCCCGCTTGTCTATTTCGTGCGCCACGGCCTGACCGAATGGAACGCCGAAGGCCGCCTGCAAGGACAGGCCGACACCGATATCACCGATATCGGCCGTGCCCAGGCTGACCGCAACGGTGCTCGGCTCGCAGAACTGATCGAAAACCCGCTACGCTTCGACTTCGTCGCCAGCCCGATGCGGCGCACCCGCGAGACGATGGAGCGGGTTCGTACCGTCATGGGGCTCGACCCGACCGGCTACAGCACAGACGCGCGCCTGATGGAGGTGCATTTCGGCGACTGGCAGGGGTCCACCTTTGCCGAGCTGGAAGAGCGCGAGCCGGGTTGCACGCGGGCGCGCAAGACCAACAAATGGGAATTCGTTCCGCCGGGCGATGCCGGCGAAAGCTATCAGATGCTGCTTGAGCGCGTGCAGCCATGGTTCGAGGCGCTGAGAAGGCCGACGGTCTGCGTGACGCATGGCGGCGTCATCCGCACCATCTTCCGGCTGGTCGAAAACATGCCGGGGCGTCAGGCCGCAGCGCTGGAAGTGCCGCAGGACATGGTGCTGCGGCTGCAGGACGATTATCTGGAATGGCAGTAAGAGACCGTTGCTAGCTCTACCCTGCCGGCCATCTGACAGCAGGGCGAGTTATCAAACAGTCTCTGAGAAACGAGCGAACGCCTATTCCGGCAACTGCATGTCGGTGATCTGGTTGACGCCGCCGACCTCGTCATAGGCGAGCACGATGTCCATGCCCTCCTTCAGCGCAGCCACGTCGAATTCATCAGGCAGCTTGTAGGATTTGCCGTCTTCGAGGGTGATGGTCAAAGCATCGCGGTTGATCTTCTTGATGTGGCCTTCGGCCTCGGCGGCATACGCGGCACTCGAAATCATCAAAACAGCGGCAACGGCGCCGATCAGGGTACGCATGGGTTTCCTCTCAAAATTCCTTGCGCGCCGGCAGGCGGCAGCTGACCAAAGATGGCCAAATGAAGGGACTACTAACATCGTGAATGTGTCAAAACTTAATCCTTTCGGATGACGGTTTGACCACCGCCGAAAACGCCAATAGAACGCAGCACGAAACCGGCTAGCGGCCGGGCAGGGCTGTTTCTTATGTCGCACAATACTTTCGGGCATCTGTTCCGCGTCACCACCTGGGGCGAAAGCCACGGCACGGCCCTGGGCTGCGTCGTCGACGGCTGCCCTCCGGGCATCCGCTTCACGCAGGCCGAGATCCAGAGCGAACTCGACAAGCGCCGGCCGGGCCAGTCGCGCTTCGTCACGCAGCGCCGCGAGCCGGACGAGGTGAAGATCCTGTCCGGCTTCGTCATGGACGAGGATGGCGAGACGATGATCACCACCGGTACGCCGGTGTCGATGATGATCGAGAATGTCGATCAGCGCTCCAAGGACTATGGCGAGATCGCCCGGCAGTACCGTCCCGGCCACGCCGATTACACCTATGACGTCAAATACGGCATCCGCGACCATCGCGGCGGCGGCCGCTCCTCGGCGCGCGAGACGGCGGCACGGGTTGCTGCCGGCGCGCTCGCTCGCAAGGTCGTGCCGGGCATGACCGTGCGCGGCGCGCTGATCTCCATGGGCGTCAAGGAGATCGATCGCAGCCGCTGGAACTGGAACTTCATCGACGACCCGGAAAACCCGTTCTTCACGCCCGATCCCGGCTCGGTTCAGGTTTTCGCCGATTATCTCGACGGCATCCGCAAGGCCGGTTCCTCGGTCGGCGCGGTCATCGAGATCGTGGCCGATGGCGTGCCGGCAGGGTTGGGCGCGCCGATCTACGCCAAGCTCGATCAGGATATCTGCTCGAACCTGATGTCGATCAACGCGGTCAAGGGTGTCGAGATCGGCAACGGCTTCGAGGCAGCGCGCATCACAGGCGAGGAAAACGCCGACGAAATGCGCATAGGCAATGACGGCAAGCCGGTGTTCCTGTCCAACCATGCCGGTGGCATTCTCGGCGGCATCTCCACCGGGCAGGCGATCGTCGCGCGCTTCGCGGTCAAGCCGACCTCATCGATCCTGACGCCACGCCAGTCGATCGATGTCGACGGCAACGATGTCGAGGTGCGTACCAAGGGCCGTCACGATCCCTGCGTCGGCATCCGCGCCGTGCCGATCGGCGAGGCCATGGTTGCCTGTGCCATCGCCGATCATTATCTGCGCCATCGCGGGCAAACGGGAAGAGTAGAATAGGGGAGTAGTGAGTAGTGAGTAGAAAAATTACCCTTTACGCCGCTTGGCGCAGTTCTTCCCATTCCCCTATTCACTACTCCCTATTCTCTATTCGCTGAGCAACAAAATGTCCTATGACCAGAAACAAGTCGTCGAGGCGCTGCGGGCCTTCGAGCGTGGCGAGATCGTCGTTGTCATGGACGATGACGGGCGCGAGAACGAGGGCGACCTGATCGTCGCGGCCGTGCACTGCACGGCCGAGAAGATGGCCTTCATCGTGCGCCACACTTCCGGCATCGTCTGCACGCCGATGACGCGCGAGGATGCACGGCGTCTCAACCTGGCGCCGATGGTCGCCGACAATGATTCGGCGCATACAACGGCCTTCACCGTGAGCGTCGACTTCAAGCACGGCACGACGACTGGTATTTCCGCTGACGACCGCACGCTGACTGTGCGCAACCTTGCCAACGGCAATGTCGGCGCGAATGATTTCGTGCGCCCGGGCCACATCTTCCCGCTGATCGCACGCGAGGGCGGCGTGCTCATGCGCTCGGGCCACACCGAGGCGGCGGTCGATCTGTGCAAGCTTGCCGGCCTGCCGCCGGTCGGCGTCATTTCCGAGCTGGTCAATGACGACGGCACGGTGATGCGCGGGCCGCAGGTGGCGGCCTTTGCCGAAAAGAACGGGTTGAAGCAGGTTTCGGTCGCAGACCTGATCGCCTATCGCCAGCGCCAGGAAACGCTGATCCAGCGCGTCGATACTTTCGACATCGACACGCCCGGCGGCACGGCCAAGGCCTATACCTACACGCTGCCATGGGATGTGATGCACCATCTTGCCATCGTCTTCGGCGATATCCGCGACGGCGTCGAAGTGCCCGTGCGGCTCCAGACCGAGGATGTCGTCGCCGATGTCTTCGGCACCGGATGCCGTCTCGACCAGATCGTGAAGGCGCTCGGCGAGCGCGAACGCGGCGTCATCGTCTATCTGCGCGAAGGCTCGGTCGGCGTTGCCGATCAGGGGCGCAATCGACCCACGCACGACCGCGAGGACCATGAGGAAGCGCGGCGGCGCGAGGACGAATGGCGCCAGATCGGTCTTGGCGCGCAGATCCTGAAGGATCTCGGCATTTCCTCGATCAACCTGATCGCTTCGCGCGAGCGCCACTACATCGGTCTGGAAGGTTTCGGCATCAAGATCGCAAAGACCGAAATCCTGTAAAACGGAAAACCTGAAAAAACGAAGGGCTCCGGTCGACCGACCGGAGCCCTTCTTCTTTGCAGCCGGCTTATTCTGCCGGCTGCGGCAATGGCGAAACCATGCGTCTCTCGCCGCCGAGCGACCTCTGGCCCAGAAGCACGGTCAGTAGAGCAATCGTGCCGGCTGCTACCGATACCCAGAAGCCGTTGTGGGCGCCGTAATTATCCACCACCCATCCGGTTGCGAATGAGCCGAGCGCCATGCCGATGCCGATGCCGGTCATCACCCAGGTGACCCCTTCGGTCAGCATTGCTGCCGGCACGCGGCGCTCGATCAGGCCGAAAGCGGTGATGAAGGTGGGCGAGATAGCCACGCCGCTGACGAAGATGGCCAGCGCCAGCAACGGCACGGTATTCACGACCAGCAGCGGCAGTGTCGTCAGCGCAATGATGGCGACCGCGATGGCCAACTGGCGTTGCAACGGCATTTTCAGGTTCAGCGCGCCGATGATCAGGCCGACCACGAAGGAGCCGACGGCATAGACGCCGATGACAAGGCTTGCAGCGCTCGGCTGGCCGAGTTCCTTGGTGATCGCCACCGCGCTGACTTCAGCGGTCGCGAAGATCGCGCCGATGAAGATCAGGGCAAAGGTGATGATCTGAACCGGCCGCTGCCGGATCGCCGAGCCGCCGCCACCATGGTCCAGCGGCCTGATTCCGGGTTCCGTCGAATGTTGCAGGATGAAGGCCGCCGATCCGAATGCGAGGAACAGCGTGCTCGCCAGCATGCCCGCTTCCGGGAACAGGGCCACGCTGAGGCCCACCGACAGCGACGCGCCGGCGATATAGACGAGTTCGTCCGCCGCCGATTCGAAGGCGAAGGCGGTGTTGAGTTCAGGACGGTCGTGGAAAATCTCGGACCAGCGCGCCCGCACCATTGCCGGCATGCTGGGCATTGCCGCGGCCACAAACGCCGACACGAACAGCGTCCAGATCGGCCAGTTCTGGTTGGTGGCGACAAGCAGTGCTGCGAAAGCGATCACCGAGATGATCGTTGTTGGAACGAGTACCCTTGTCTGGCCGAAGCGATCGACCAGCCGCGAGATCTGAGGGGCGAAGACGGCATTGGTCAGCGCATAGGTTGCAGAGACGGCACCCGCCAGCCAGTATTCGCCATGGGTCTGCGACAGCATGGCGACGATGCCGATCGGCGCCATGGCGATTGGCAGCCGCGCAATAAAACCGGCGGCAGCGAAGCCTTTGGCTCCCGGCGCCTTGAATATCTCGCTATAGGGGTTGGACATCGAATGCTCCTGGATTTCCAGAGGGGCACCACTTACATACGTGGCGTATGCAATCTAGATAGTTGCATACGTCGCGTATGTCAAATAATATACGCATCGTATGCGAAGGAGATTTGATGGCGCATAAACCACGCAAGGAGATGATCGCCGAAACGCGCGCCAAGTTGGTGGAGGCTGCGCGTCATGCTTTCGGCACGGTCGGCTATGCGGAAGCCTCGATGGACGATTTCACCGCCGCAGCCGGCCTGACCCGCGGCGCGCTCTATCATCACTTCGGCGACAAGAAGGGCCTGCTCCAGGCCGTTATTGCCGAGATCGACGGCGAGATGGCGGTGCGGGTGCGCGAAATCGCGGAAAAGGCGCCGACGCGCTGGCAGCATTTCGTCGACGAATGCACCAGCTACATCGAACTGGCACTCGATCCGGAAATCCAGCGCATCCTGTTCCGCGACGCCCCTGCCGTGCTGGGTGATCCGTCGCAATGGCCGAACGCCAGCGCCTGCGAAGCCTCGATGACGGAAAATCTGACCCAGCTGCAGGAAGAGGGGATTGTCGTTCCCGATCTCGACCCGGGCACCGCGGCGCGGCTGATCAATGGCGCGAGCAGCCAGGCATCGCAGAGGATCGCGAATTCCGATGATCCCGAGGAAACCTCACGCAAAGCCGTCTCGGCCTTCAAGACCTTGCTTAACGGGCTGCTGGTCGACAAGGGCTGAGAGGGCGCGTTAACGGGGCACGTCGTTGGCGATGTCCTTCAGCGCGTCTTCGCCTTCGCCGCCGAAGATCTCGCTCATGATCAGATCGGAAAGCGGCAGGCGGCTGCCCCAGCCGTTTCGCTCGAGGTCGGGTCGCGGCGCGAATTCCGAGACATGGCCGACGCAGAGATAGGCGATCGGGACGACGTGGCCGGGAATGTTCAGCACGCGTTTCAAAGCGTCCACGTCGATGATGCTGACCCACCCGACGCCGATGCCCTCAGTGCGCGCCGCCAGCCAGAAATTCTGCACGGCGCAAACCGTGCTGTAGATGTCCATCTCGGGATTGTGCCAGCGGCCGAGCGGCGAACCCTTCGAGCGAGAGCGGTCGCAGGTGATGCAGAGGTTCAACGCGCTTTCGCATATGCCTTCTAGTTTCAGCTTGCGGTAGAGCGCCTGCCGCTCCTCGGCGATATTAGGCAGTTCCTGCTCGCGGGCGGCGAGGAAAAGGTCGCGCACGGCCTGCCGGCGCTGCATGTCGCGGACGACGATGAAGTTCCAGGGCTGCATGAAGCCGACGGAGGGCGCGTGGTGGGCGGCGAGCAGCAGCCGGGCCAGCACCGTATCGTCTATCGGGTCGGGACGAAAATGGCTGCGCACGTCGCGGCGGGTGAAGATGGCGCGGTAGACGGCATCGCGCTCGGCTTCTTCGAAGGCATTTTCACGGCAGGCGCGGTTGCGGACAGCATTCATCGCATTTCCCCTTGCGATCGAAAAAATGTCGCTCCGCCTGTCCACGCGGATGACTATTTCTGCCGGGCCGGTCTTCTGGCTTGGGTTCATCCCGCGTCCGGCGCCTTCCCGTTCAAACGAACAGTGGCATTTGCCGGTGCGGTTCCCCTTACAGCGTTGGGCACGCCACGGATTTTCACCGTGTTCCCGATTCTCCCACCTTGCGGCAGGCACCTGACAGTGCCGAAGACTTAGCGCGCAACGCTTGCAAAAACATCCCCCGATGCCGACCTATGATTTCGCAAAGAGGATTTTCCCCAGGCTTCCGGCGCCGACGCATGGCGGCGGCACGGTCTTTCCTGATAGGATGTTTGCATGACGACGCGTCTCTATTCACATCCGATCTATCTCGAGCATCTGACGCCGCCCGGCCACCCGGAGCGCCCGGACCGCCTGCGTGCAATCGCGCGCGTGCTGGAAGACGAGGCCTTTGCCGCACTCGACCGAGTCGAGGCACCGGAGGGCGACGAGGCGACGATTCTTTACGCCCACCCGGAAAGCCATGTCGAAAAAGTGCGCGCGGCTATCCCGCAAGAGGGTATCCGTTCCATCGATGCCGACACCTCCGCCAGCCCCAAAAGCTGGATCGCGGCGCTGACGGCGATAGGTGCGGCGAACGCGGCTGTGGACGACGTGTTTTCCGGCAAGGCCGACAATGTCTTCGTCGCCAGCCGCCCGCCGGGGCACCATGCCGAAAAGACCACGGCGATGGGCTTCTGCCTGTTCAACAATGCCGCGATCGCCGCGCGCTATGCACAGAAGAAGCACGGCGCCGAGCGCGTCGCCATCGTCGACTGGGACGTGCACCACGGCAACGGCACGCAGGACATTTTCTGGGACGACCCGTCGGTGCTCTACTGCTCGACGCACCAGATGCCGCTTTACCCCGGCACCGGCGCGAAGAACGAGACGGGCGCCGGCAACATCGTCAACGCGCCGCTGGCACCGCAGACCGGCAGCGACATTTTTCGCGAAGCGATGCGTTCGCGCGTGTTTTCGGCGATCGACGATTTCGCGCCGGACCTGATCATCATTTCGGCCGGTTTCGATGCGCATCACCGCGACCCGCTGGCCGAGATCAACCTGACCGAAGACGATTTCGACTGGGCGACCGGCGAACTCATGGACCGCGCCACGCGCCATGCGAGCAACCGGCTCGTCAGCCTGCTGGAAGGCGGATACGACCTCGAGGGCCTGTCGTTCTCGGTCGCGGCGCATGTAAAGCGCCTGATGAAAGGATAAGGAATGGCTACCGAGCCGAGTGAAGAAATCAAGGCGATGAGCTTCGAGCAGGCGCTGGAGGCGCTGGAAAAGATCGTCGACGATCTGGAGCGCGGCGACGTGCCGCTCGACCAGTCGATCAAGATCTATGAGCGCGGCGAAGCGCTGAAGACCCATTGCGACCGGCTGCTCAAGGCCGCCGAAGACAAGGTCGAGAAGATCCGCCTGTCGCGCGACGGCAAGCCGGTGGGCACGGAGCCGCTCGACGGCGAATGACTTGACGTCGCGGCACCTCGCGCCCAGTTATGAAGCAGACAAAGGGTCGATGGAAAATCCGGGAGCTGACGATGTGCCGCAATATCAAGACGTTGTTCAATTTCGAGCCACCGGCGACGCATGACGAGATCCGCGACGCAGCACTTCAGTTCGTCCGCAAGCTGAGCGGTACGACGAAACCTTCCAAGAAGAACGAGGAAGCCTTCAACCGCGCCGTCGATCAGATAGCGGAGGCGGCGCACGAACTGCTGCATTCGATGGAAACGCACCAGCATCCGCGCAACCGCGAGGAAGAAGCCGCCAAGGCGAAGGCCCGTTCGGCGCTGCGTTTTGCAAACGCATGACGCTTGTCGTGCGCCTGTTCTAGGCTCAGCGATTGAACATACCGTCTCCGGTATGGGACTTTCGATTGTCGCGCTTGGGGCGTAGCCTCTCTGCATAAGGTTGAACGCAACCGCAGACCGGAGTGTCCCATGAGCTTTTTTCCCGCACGCGATCCCGAACCGGGCGACGCCTTCTCCTGCGATGCCATCGAGCTGATGGTCATTCCCAACGCCAAGGACATCGGTGGCTTCGAGGTGCGGCGCGCACTACCGACGGCAAAGCGCAGGCTGGTCGGACCGTTCATCTTCTTCGACCGCATGGGGCCGGCCATCCTGCGCGCAGGCAAGGCGCTCGACGTGCGCCCGCATCCGCATATCGGTCTTTCGACCGTCACCTATCTGTTCGATGGCAAGATCAGGCACCGCGATTCGCTCGGCACGGAAATGGTGATCTCGCCCGGTGACGTGAACCTGATGACCGCCGGGCGCGGCATCGTCCACTCCGAGCGCACGCCCGAGGAAATGCGCGGTGCGCCGATGTCGGTTTCGGGCCTGCAGACCTGGATCGCGCTGCCCGACCACAAGGAGGAAATCGCGCCCGTCTTCGAGAATACCGCAAGCGCCACGCTGCCCGAATTCAGCGCCGAGGGCGTGACCGGGCGGGTGGTGATCGGCGAGCTTGAAGGCATGCGCGCGCCGGTGACGACCTATCACGACACGCTCTACGCCGATATCCGCCTCGCCCCCGGCGCCAGCTACAGCATTCCCGCCGACGCCGAGGAACGCGCCATCTATGTGCTTGACGGCAGCATTGTGATTTCCGGCGACCGTTTTCCCGAAAACCGGCTGCTGGTGCTGAAGCCGGGCGACGAGATCGTGGTTTCGGCGGAAAATGGCGCCCATTTCATGCTGTTCGGCGGTGCTTCGCTCGGTTCGCCGCGCCATATCTGGTGGAATTTCGTCTCGTCCTCCAAGGAACGAATCGAGCAGGCCAAGCAGGAATGGAAGACCGGCCGCTTCGACATCGTGCCAGGCGACGACAAGGAATTCATACCTTTGCCTGAAAGTTGATGCTTATGACGCTGGGATACGCGTCATCACCGCACATTTACTTTCCGGAGCCGACGCTCTATCTCCAATCTGTAGACTAAATGGATTACAGACAGGCTTCGACCTCGTGACTTTGCCACCTAAGACGCCGCTGCTGGACAAGGTCCGCATTCCCGCGGACCTCAAGCTGCTGCCCGAAAGCGACCTGCCACAGCTCGCTTCGGAGTTGCGCGCCGAATTGATCGACGCCGTTTCGCACACTGGCGGACATCTTGGCGCGGGCCTCGGCGTGGTCGAACTGACGGTGGCGCTGCACTACGTCTTCGACACGCCGGACGATCGCATCATCTGGGATGTCGGCCACCAGGCCTATCCGCACAAGATTCTCACCGGCCGCCGCGACCGCATCCGCACGCTGCGCATGGAAGACGGGCTGTCCGGCTTCACCAAGCGCACCGAGAGCGAATACGATCCCTTCGGCGCCGCACATTCCTCGACCTCCATTTCGGCCGGCCTCGGCATGGCGGTGGCGCGCGACCTCAATGGCGGCACCAACAACGTCATCGCCGTCATCGGCGACGGCGCGATGTCGGCGGGCATGGCCTATGAGGCGATGAACAATGCCGGCGCGCTGAATGCGCGGCTGATCGTCATCCTCAACGACAACGACATGTCGATCGCGCCGCCATCGGGCGCGATGAGCGCCTATCTGGCGCGGCTGGCGTCGGGCAAGACCTATGCCGGCATCCGCGATCTCGGCAAGAAGCTGACCTCCTATCTCGGCGCACGCGCCGACCGCGCCATCACCCGAGCGGTAGAACATGCGCGTGGCTATGTCACCGGCGGCACGCTTTTCGAGGAGATGGGTTTTTACCACATCGGCCCGATCGACGGGCACAATCTGGAACACCTCGTTCCGGTGCTGAAGAATGTTCGCGACAATGGCACCGGCCCGATCCTGATCCACGTCGTGACGCAGAAGGGCAAGGGTTATGCCCCTGCCGAAGCCGCCGCCGACAAATATCACGGCGTCAACAAGTTCGACGTCATCACCGGCGCGCAGGCCAAGGCCCCGGCCAATGCGCCGAGCTACACCAAGGTTTTTGCCGAAAGCCTGATCCAGGAAGCGCGCGAGGACGACCGCATCGTCGCCATCACCGCCGCGATGCCTTCCGGCACCGGGCTCGATCTCTTCGGAGAAGTATTCCCGAGCCGCACTTTCGATGTCGGCATCGCCGAGCAGCATGCCGTGACTTTCGCTGCCGGTCTGGCGACGGAAGGGTTGAGGCCTTTCGCGGCGATCTATTCGACCTTCCTGCAGCGCGCCTACGACCAGGTCGTGCATGACGTGGCGATCCAGAAATTGCCGGTGCGCTTCCCGATCGACCGCGCAGGCTTCGTCGGCGCCGACGGGCCGACCCATTGCGGCGCCTTCGACACGACCTATCTCGCCTCGCTGCCGGGTTTTGTCGTGATGGCAGCCGCCGACGAGGCGGAACTGCGCCACATGGTGCGCACTGCCGCAAGCTTCGACGAAGGCCCGATCGCCTTCCGCTATCCGCGCGGCAACGGCGTCGGCGTCGACATGCCCGAGCGTGGCTCGATTCTCGAAATCGGCAAGGGCCGCATCGTCAAGGAAGGCACCAAGGTGGCACTTCTGTCCTTCGGCACGCGCCTGCAGGATTGCCTGCTTGCCGCCGAGGAGCTCGACGCCGCCGGACTTTCCACCACGGTTGCCGACGCCCGCTTCGCCAAGCCGCTGGACGAAGATCTGGTTCGCCGGCTTGCGCGTTCGCATGAGGTGCTGTTGACGGTGGAAGAAGGCTCCATCGGCGGTTTCGCCAGCCACGTGCTGCATTTCCTGGCCAAGGAAGGCCTGCTTGACACGGGCCTGAAGGTGCGTCCGCTGGTGCTGCCGGACGAATTCACCGACCACGCCAAGCCGGAAAAGATGTATGTCGACGCCGGGCTCGATTCGACCGGCATCGTGCGCACGGTGTTTGCAGCGCTCGGGCAGTCGGTGCGCTCGGCCACGGCCTGATCGGCCGTCGTTCGATGCAGGCAGCCGCGCCATTCCAACTCGTGCGGGCAACGGAAGCAGACATTCCCTTCATCATGGAGACCGAGCGGCTCGAAGAGTACGACCGGCTTGTCGGACGTTGGGATGAAGCGCGCCACGTGGCGGCGTTGAACGACGGTCGGCACGCATATTTTGTCGCGCACGCATCGGACGAACGCCTGGGCTTCGCCATCGTGCGGGACTGGGCCTCGCCTGAAGGCATTGCAACGATAAAGCGCGTTGCGGTGCGGCAGCCTGGAAAAGGCATCGGCAGAGCCTTGCTTGCCGCCTTGGCCGATTTGGTTTTCGAACAGACGAACGTCTATCGCCTTTGGCTGGGTGTTTTTCCAGAGAATCTTCGTGCCCGCAGGGCCTATGAAGCCTGCGGGTTCATTGCCGAAGGTGTCGCGCGCGGCAGTGCATATTTCGGTGGCGAGCATCGCGACGAACTTGTCATGGCCCTGCTGCGCCCGGAATGGGTGGCCCGAAAACAGGGCGGGCCGCGAGGTTGAGAATCCATTTACTTTCAACCTTGAGTATTTGCTTACCTTGTCTCTTGGGCCATTTTTAGCGCGTTGCCGCTAGAAAACTCTCCGGGCAGGGAGAGCACGATGAAAATGCTTTTGGGGAGCGCGGCATGTCTGGCCGTGCTGAGCGCACCGGCAAATGCGCAGATGCGCTACGATGTGAAACTCGAGCAGGCCGTCATGGAAATCGTCGCGCGCAAGATCGGCGACATTCGCGGCGGATTTTCCTATGAGCGCAAGCCGGAATTCGTGGTCCTCCACGACTCCTATTCCTATGCGCCGACCTTTCTGGAAAGCGCGCGGGCGGAGCTGATCCGGCGCTTTGACGAAGGCCTGCTGCCGATCACCGAGCGCACGGTTTCCCGGATCATCGTCTTCTGAAGCTTGCGTTCCCTGCATGCATTCGCCAATGAAGGCGGATGAACGCCAATTCCAAAATCGAAACACGCCAGAGGCTCGACGAATTGCTCGTCGGGCGCGGCCTGTTTGCCAGCCGCTCTCGGGCGCGCGATGCCATCGAGCGCGGCACGGTGACGGTTGACGGCACCGTTGCGGCCAAGGCCGGGCAGGGCGTTTCGTCCGAGGCTGTGATCGCCGTGGACGACCCGGCACAGGCCTATGTCTCGCGCGCCGCGCTCAAACTGATTGCCGGGCTCGACCGTTTCGCCATCGATCCTTCCGGCCGTACGGCGCTCGATATCGGCGCGTCGACCGGCGGCTTCACGCAGGTTCTGCTGGAGCGGGGTGCGGCGCATGTCGTCGCGATCGACGTTGGCCATGGCCAGATGCATCCAAGCCTGAGAACCGACAAGCGTGTACTTTGCATCGAGGGGCTGAATGCGCGGGAGCTTTCCGCCGGTGATCTCGATGGGCATGCGCCCGACCTGATCGTCTCCGACGTCAGCTTCATTTCGCTGAAACTCGCTCTGCCGCCCGCACTTGCGCTGGCGCAATCCGGGGCGCACGGCATCTTTCTGGTCAAGCCGCAGTTCGAGGCCGGACGCGAGGCGATCGGCAAGGGCGGGTTGCTCAAGAACCCGGCCGACGCACCGCTGATCGCCGAAGCGCTGAAAGATTGGCTCGACGCGGTGCCGGGCTGGCGCGCCATTGGGATCTGCCCTTCGCCCATCGAAGGCAGTGACGGCAATCGCGAATTTCTGTTGGCCGGGGTAAAGGCATGAGCACTCAGTTTCAGATCGCACGCCTCGGTGCGCAGGGCGACGGCGTGGCGGACACGCCGAGCGGCCCGGTGTTCATTCCCTTCGCGCTGGCGGGCGAGACGGTGACCGCCGCGCGCGAGAAGGATCGTGCGATGCTGATCGCGGTGCTGGAAGAATCGCCACTCCGCATCCACCCGGTATGCCGCCATTTCACCGATTGCGGCGGTTGCGCTTTGCAGCATCTGGAGGCGCAGGCCTATCTCGACTGGAAACGCGACAAGGTGGTGCAGGCGCTGAAGAGCCGCGGCATCGAGACGGATGTTGCAGCCACGGTTCCCTGCGCGTCGCATTCGCGTCGCCGCGCCATTTTCTCGGTGCGCCGCACGGAAAGCGGCATGCTGCTCGGCTACAATCGGGCGCTATCGCACCAGATCATCGACATCGAGGAATGCCCGATCATCGAGCCGGAGATCGAGCGCGCGCTGCCGATGCTGCGGCAACTGGCGGCACTCCTCTGCAAGACCGCCCAGCCATTCCACATGACCGTCACGCATTCTGCTTCGGGGCTGGATGTAGCGGCTCAGGACGGCGGCAAGCTCGAGGACAAGGCCCGCATGTTGGTTTCCGCCTTTGCGATTCGCGAAGGGCTGGCGCGGGTGGCGGCTGATGGCGAGATCATCGTCGAACCGAAGAAGCCGGTCGTGACATTCGGCAATGTGTCGGTCGCGCCGCCTTCGGGCGGCTTCCTCCAGGCTGTCGCATCGGCTGAAGAGGTCATGGCCGGGCTGGTCGGCGAACATCTGAAGAAGTCGAAGAAGGTGCTCGACCTGTTTGCCGGCGCCGGCGCATTTGCCCTGCGCCTTGCGGCAAACTCCGAAATCCACGCCGTGGAAGGCGATGCGGCAGCTCTTGCAGCGCTCGATCGCGGCTTTCGATTCGCCTCCGGCCTTAAGCGCGTGACGGTGGAAAAGCGCGACCTGTTTCGCCGGCCGGTCACCTACAAGGAACTTGCAGCCTTCGATGGTCTGGTGTTCGACCCGCCGCGCGCCGGCGCCGAAGACCAGTGCAAGCAGATCGCGAAATCCGAGGTGCCATTGGTGGCTGCGGTTTCATGCAACCCGACGACGCTGGCGCGCGATTTGCGCATACTGATCGACGGCGGCTACAGGCTGAAAAGCGTGACACCGGTCGACCAGTTCCTGTGGTCGGCGCATGTCGAGGCGGTCGCGCTGCTGGAGAAGCCGAAGAAGCGGCGGTGAGTCTTATCCGCCCAGGCCATGATCCCGAAAAGTGGATGCCGGTTTTCGGAACGGATCATGGTCAGATAAGAAGCCGATCGACGAAGGCGGGCACGATCTTCGTCGCGGGACCGTATTCCGCTTCATCGAAGTTCGAATAGCCTTCGGAGCGCTCAAGGTTGAGCTCGACCGTATGCGCCCCGGCAGCCCTGGCCTGCTCGACGAAGCCGGCGGCAGGATAGACATTGCCGCTGGTGCCGATCGAGACGAACAGGTCGCAGGCATCGAGCGCCTTTTCGATCTGTTCCATGTGGTAGGGCATCTCGCCGAACCAGACGACATCGACGCGCATCCGCCCCCTTGCCTTGCACCAGGGGCATTGCGTATCGATGGACATGTCGCCCGACCAGGGCCGGCGCATGCCGCAAGCCTCGCAAAGCGCCGAATTGAGCTCGCCATGCATGTGGACAAGCTTTTTCGATCCGGCGCTTTCGTGCAGGTCGTCAATGTTCTGCGTGACCAACAGGAATGAACCCTTGAAGGCAGGCTCAAGCCGCGCGAGTGCCTCATGCGCAGCATTCGGCTTGATGCCGAGCATGCGGCGGCGGCGCTCGTTGTAGAAATCATGAACGCGGCCAGGATTGCGCGCAAAGCCTTCCGGCGTCGCGACGTCGCGGTAATCGACCTTGGACCAGATGCCATTCTTGTCGCGAAAAGTGTCGACGCCGGATTCGGCGGAAATGCCTGCGCCGGTGAGGACGACGATACGCTCGAAGGCCAAGGGTTAGACCCGCGTGCCGCCGAGCGTCATCTGGTTCATTCTGAGATGCGGCTGGCCGACGCCGACGGGGACGCCCTGGCCGGCCTTGCCGCACATGCCGATGCCGGTGTCGAGTTTCATGTCGTTGCCGACCATGGTCACGCGGTGCATGGCATCCGGGCCGTTGCCGATCAGCATCGCGCCCTTGATCGGCTGGGTCACCTTGCCGTTCTCGATCATGTAGGCCTCGGTGCAGCCGAACACGAATTTTCCGCTGGTTATGTCGACCTGGCCGCCGCCGAAGGAGACGGCGTAGACGCCGTTCTTCACCGAGGCGATGATCTCCTCAGGCGCCATGTCGCCGGCGGTCATATAGGTGTTGGTCATGCGTGGCATCGGCTGGTGCGCGTAGGATTCGCGGCGGCCGTTGCCGGTGGCGTTCATGCCCATCAGGCGCGCATTCTGCCGGTCCTGCATGTAGCCGACCAGCTTGCCGTCCTCGATCAGTACATTGCGGTTGGTCGGCGTGCCTTCGTCGTCGACGGTCAGCGAGCCGCGGCGCTCGGCGATGGTGCCGTCGTCCACGACCGTGACACCCTTGGCCGCGACCTGCTGGCCAAGCAGGCCGGCGAAGGCCGAGGTCTTCTTGCGGTTGAAATCGCCTTCCAGCCCGTGACCGACAGCCTCATGCAGCATGACGCCCGGCCAGCCGCTGGAAAGCACGATGTCGAACGTGCCGGCGGGTGCGGGAATGGCCTGGAGATTGACCAGCGCCTGGCGCAGCGCCTCGTCGGCGGCATGCTGCCAGCTGTCCTCGATGAGGAATTCGCCAAAGCCCTTGCGTCCGCCCATGCCATAAGAACCTGATTCCTGGCGGTCGCCTTCGCCGACGACGACGGAAACATTCATGCGCACCAGCGGGCGCACGTCGCGGACGATCTGGCCGTCGGCGCGCAGGATCTCGACATGCTGCCATGACGAGGCGAGCGATGCCGTCACCTGGCGCACGCGGGGGTCCTTGGCGCGCAGCCACGCATCGATTTCCTGAAGCAGCTTGGACTTGGCTTCGAAAGAGGGCGACGGGATCGGGTTCTCGTCGCTGTAGAGATGACGGTTGGTGCGGGCTGGCGCTGCCGCAAGCGTGCCGGAATAGCCGCCCTTTACCGCCGAGACCGCATCGGAGGCGCGCAGGAGCGCTGCTTCGGAAAGCTCGCTCGAATGGGCATAGCCGCTCGCCTCGCCGGCGATGGCGCGCAGCCCGAAACCCTGGTCGGTGTTGAAATTGGCGGTCTTCAGCCGGCCATTGTCGAACATCAGCGATTCGCTCTCGCTGTATTCAAGATAGAGTTCGCCGTCGTCGCTGCCGTTGATCGTGTCGCTGACGATCCGGCGGATCTGGTCTTCGGAAATGTCGAATTGGCCGAGAAGGCTGTTCATGGCGGGTCCGCCTTGTTTTCGAGAAATCAATCGACCCACGATGTAGGCGCGCCGGCCCGTTTCGGCAATGCGCTCGCGCCTATCTTACTGGGGCAGGGCGGCAAAGCCTTCGGCGAAACCCTTGAGGTCGACGGGAATGCCGATGCCTTCTTCAGGCGTCTGGAAGACGATGAAGGTTGCCGACGTGCCGGTCTTCAAGGTGTCGAGCAGCGGCTTTTCGAGGATGACCTCGGCATAGCAGCCGTCGCCGAAGCAGCGCACGAAATAGGCGCGGCCGATATCCTTGCCGTCGACATTGAGGCCAAGGCCGTTGGGCAGGAGAACGCCGAGCGGCGCCAGGACGCGGAGGATTTCAGCCTTGTTGTCGGCCGTGCGCAGCACGACCACCGACAGGCCCATCTCCGGCCGGTCCTCGGCGATAACGTTCTGCATCATCACGCACTGCTCGGCGGTAGCACCAGCCGGCGTGTCGCAGATGATCGACCAGGCGCCATGCGTCGAGCGAACCGAACCGCTCTGCGGCTGCGGTGCCTGTGGAGCCGGATTGGCCGGCGCAGGCGCGGCCTGCGGTGCCGGCGTGGCGGGCCTTGGCGTCGGCGCAGGCTGTTGCTGCGCGCCCGCCGGGACGACCGTTCCGGACAGAGCGGCGAAAAGGACGACCTTCGCCAAGGTTCTCGAAAGCCGAGATTTCATGATGGCTCCATTGCGAATCACGGAAAACCATACCGTGACGACAGAAATTATAGGGCAAGACAGTGACCGAACCAGCCAATAGCGGCAGTTTGCCCGTTTTTCCAAGCGAAATTCGCCCGAATTGCGACTGGGCCGACATGTTTGAAGTGGTGTGGCCGTAATAAGGATTTCTCATCCTCTATAGCGATCCTCCACCCCAAATCCGAAAATACTTTGTCCAACCGAGGCTTGCGCGCAAAAATGCCGCATGGGTTCTCGTGCTCCTTTCTTGCGGTCGGAAAGAGAGTATGGTTTGAACCACCGCTAGGACCACCGGGATTCCCTTTCCGGTGCGGTAGCATATTCGTGCGGCCCGGACGCATGGAATTGGGAGACATTGAGGGCGATGAGAAAAATCCTTGCAAGTGCCGGAGCTGCGGCAGCCTTTTTCGCCACCGCTGCAGCCTATGCGGCGCAGCCGACGCCGTGGCAGACGGCATTTCAGCCGGCAGCCACCGGCATGATGGAGCAGATCACCTGGTTCGAGCACTACACGCTGTGGTTCATCGTGCCGATCACGCTCTTCGTGCTCTTCCTGCTCGCCTATTGCATCATCAAGTTCCGCGCCAGCGCGAACCCGACGCCTTCGCGCACCAGCCACAACACGCTGATCGAAGTGATCTGGACGGTCGGACCGGTCGTCATCCTGCTCTTCATCGCAGTGCCCTCCTTCCAGCTCCTGACGTCGCAGTATACGCCGCCGGAAGAGGCCAAGATCACGCTGAAGGCGACCGCCAACCAGTGGAACTGGGATTACGAATACCAGAATGACGAGCCGCTCTCGTTCAACTCGGCTCTTCTGGCCGATGGTGACCGCGCAGCCGCCGGCAAGGAAGATCGCGGTGCTTATCCGCGCCTGCTGGCCGTTGACAACGAGGTTGTCGTTCCGATCAGCACGACAGTGCGCGTTCTGGTTACCGCCAGCGACGTGATCCACGCCTTCGCGATGCCGGCCTTCGGCGTCAAGACGGACGCGGTGCCGGGCCGTATCAACGAGATCTGGTTCAAGGCGGAAAAGGAAGGCCTCTATTACGGCCAGTGCTCCGAGCTTTGCGGCAAGGATCACGCCTATATGCCGATCGCCATCCGGGTCGTCTCGGATGCGCAGTATACGACGTGGCTGGCTGCGGCCAAAACCGACCTGAATGGCGCCAACAAGGCGTTGATGGCCGAAATCGACAGCACCAGCAAGGTGGCAGCCGCCGGCAATTGATGCCGCGGCTGGACAGACATTAGGGAACGGAGCGGAATATGGCAGGCGCTGCAGCTCACGATCATCATGATCACAGACCTTCGGGTTTTGTTCGTTGGGTTTTCTCGACCAACCACAAGGATATCGGAACGCTCTACCTGATCTTCGCGATCATGGCGGGCATCGTCGGCGGCTTCCTGTCGGTGATGATGCGCTGGGAGCTGGCCGAACCGGGCATTCAGGTTTTCCATGGTCTTGCATCCATGGTCTACGGCGTCGAGGGTGACGCCGCGATCGATGCTGGCAAGAGCATGTACAATGCCTTCACCACCGCTCACGGCCTGGTCATGATCTTCTTCATGGTCATGCCGGCGCTGATCGGCGGCTTCGCCAACTGGATGGTGCCGATCATGATCGGCGCGCCGGACATGGCGTTCCCGCGCATGAACAACATCTCGTTCTGGCTGCTTCCGCCGGCGTTCATCCTGCTCATTCTCTCGGCCTTCATGCCGAGCGCTCCCGGTGCCCACGGCGTCGGCGGCGGCTGGACGATCTATCCGCCGCTCTCGACCTCCGGCCAGCCCGGCCCGGCAATGGATCTGGCGATCCTGTCGCTGCATATCGCGGGTGCGTCGTCGATCCTCGGTGCGATCAACTTCATCACCACCATCTTCAACATGCGCGCTCCGGGCATGACGCTGCACAAGATGCCGCTGTTTGCCTGGTCGGTGCTGATTACCGCTTTCCTGCTGCTGCTTTCGCTGCCGGTTCTGGCAGGCGGCATCACCATGCTTCTGACCGACCGCAACTTCGGCACGACCTTCTTCGCGCCGGAAGGCGGCGGCGACCCGATCCTGTTCCAGCATCTGTTTTGGTTCTTCGGTCACCCGGAAGTCTACATCCTGATCCTGCCGGGCTTCGGCATCGTCAGCCACATCGTCTCGACCTTCTCGAAGAAGCCGGTATTCGGTTATCTCGGCATGGCCTACGCCATGGTCGCGATCGGCGCCGTCGGCTTCATCGTCTGGGCGCACCACATGTACACGACCGGCCTGTCGCTCGACACGCAGCGTTACTTCGTGTTCGCAACGATGGTCATCGCGGTTCCGACAGGCGTGAAGATCTTCTCCTGGATCGCAACGATGTGGGGTGGCTCGATCTCGATGAAGACGCCTATGATCTGGGCGATCGGCTTCATCTTCCTGTTCACCGTCGGTGGCGTCACCGGCGTTCAGCTCGCCAATGCCGGCCTCGACCGTTCGATGCACGACACCTATTACGTCGTGGCTCACTTCCACTACGTGCTGTCGCTGGGTGCCGTGTTTGCGATCTTCGCCGCCTGGTACTACTGGTTCCCGAAGATGACCGGCTACATGTACTCGCCGTTCATCGCCAACAGCCACTTCTGGATCACCTTCGTCGGCGTGAACCTGGTGTTCTTCCCGCAGCATTTCCTCGGCCTCGCCGGCATGCCGCGCCGCTACATCGACTATCCGGACGCCTTCGCCGGCTGGAACCACGTCTCCTCGATCGGTTCCTACATCTCGGCCTTCGGCGTGCTGGTGTTCTTGTTCGGCGTCTTCGAGGCATTCGCCAAGAAGCGCGTTGCCGGCGCCAATCCGTGGGGTGAGGGTGCGACGACGCTGGAATGGCAGCTGCCTTCGCCGCCGCCGTTCCACCAGTGGGAACAGCTTCCGCGCATCAAGTAACGCGCGGCTGACAAGATACGAGACCGCCGCTTGCCGGCGGTCTCTGCCAAACCGAAAGAGTGGACTGCGTAGGCATGGCCCTGGTTGACAAGAACACGCTGGATGACGGAGGCTTTCGCATGTCGGAAGCGACCGCCCGCGACTTCATCGAGCTGCTCAAGCCGCGCGTGATGTCGCTTGTCGTGTTCACGGCATTCGTCGGCCTCGTCGCCGCTCCGGTGTCGATCAATCCTTTCATCGCCGTCGTCGCCATCCTGGCGATTGCCATCGGTGCGGGCGCTTCCGGCGCTTTGAACATGTGGTACGACGCCGATATCGACGCGGTCATGACCCGCACCGCCAGCCGGCCCGTGCCGTCGGGCCGCGTGCTGCCGGGCGAGGCTCTGGTCTTCGGCCTGATCCTGTCGGCGCTTTCGGTGATGACGCTCGGCGTGCTGGTCAACTGGCTGTCGGCTGCACTGCTTGCCTTCACCATCTTCTTCTACGCCGTCATCTATACGATGTGGCTGAAACGCTCGACGCCGCAGAACATCGTCATCGGCGGTGCAGCCGGCGCGTTCCCGCCGATGATCGGCTGGGCTGCTGCGACCGGTTCGGTTAGCCTCGAAAGCGTCATCCTGTTCCTGATCATCTTCCTGTGGACGCCGCCGCATTTCTGGGCGCTGGCGCTGTTTAAGTCGCAGGATTACGGCCGCGCCGGCATCCCGATGATGCCGAACGTTGCCGGCGAGGCTTCGACCCGCAAGCAGATATTCGCCTATTCGCTGCTTCTGGCGCCTGTCGGCATGCTGCCCTGGGCCTTCGGTTTCACGACAGCCGGTTATGGCGTCGTCGCCACCGCGCTCGGCATCGGCTTCATCTGGTATGCCTGGAAGGTTCTGGTCATGCCCGACAGCGATCGCGTCATGAAGCCGGCCAAGGCGCTGTTTGCCTATTCGCTGCTCTATCTCTTCGTCATCTTCGCTGCCTACCTGGCTGACAGCGTCGTCGAACGCACGCTGGCTTCGGGAGTGTGGGCATGATCGAGAATGAACTGGTAACGCTGACCGACAAGCAGAAGAAGGCGCGCCGCAGCCGCTCGATCGCCATCGGCCTCGGGCTCGCCGTACTTGTGATCATTTTCTACGTCTCGACGATCATCAAGTTCGGCCCCGCAATCCTCGACCGCGCGCTGTGAGGACCGAATGAATCGCGAAACACTCGTCGATCCGAAGACGCAGAAATCCAACAAGGTGGTCGCAGCCGTCTGCGCGGCCTTTTTCGCCGGCATGATCGGCATGGCCTATGCGGCGGTGCCGCTCTACGCCATGTTCTGCAAGGTGACCGGCTATGGCGGCACGACGCAGCGCGTCGACCAATATTCCGACCGCATTCTTGATCAGAAGGTGACGATCCGCTTCGACGCCAACACGACCGGCGGCCTGCCGTGGAAGTTCCAGCCGGTGGCGCGTGACATGACGATCAAGATCGGCGAGACGGCGCAGGCCCATTACACGGCCGCGAACATGTTCGACAAGCCGACCTATGGCCGTGCGACCTTCAACGTCACGCCGGAGCTGGCGGGCGCCTATTTCAACAAGGTCGAGTGCTTCTGCTTCACCGATACGACGCTGAAGCCAGGCGAGACGCTCGATATGCCGGTTGTTTTCTATGTCGATCCCGACATCGTCAACGTGCCGGAACTGAAGGACGTGAAGACGATCACGCTTTCCTATACCTTTTTCCCCATAGAGGGGGTAAAGCCGGTTGCGGCAGCGCCGCAAGCTGGACCAATCAAGACTAACGACAATACCGACGGAAACCTCGGGGGCTGACATGGCTGACGCGCACGCAAAACCGAATCACGACTATCACATCATCGACCCGAGCCCGTGGCCGTTCCTGGGTTCGCTCGGCGCGCTCGTCATGGCGATCGGCGGTGTCGCCTGGATGCAGTTTCTGAAGCAGGGGAACTTCCCGTTCTTCGGTTTCAACCTGGCTGCCAGCCACTGGTACATTTTCGCCATCGGCCTCGCGATCGTCCTCTACACCATGTACGGCTGGTGGGGCGACACCATCAAGGAAGCGCATGAGGGCCACCACACCCGCGTCGTGTCGCTGCACCTGCGCTACGGCATGATCATGTTCATCGCCTCGGAGGTGATGTTCTTCGTGGCATGGTTCTGGGCGTTCTTCGATGCCAGCCTGTTCCCCAATGAGGTCCATCAGGTTGCTCGCGCGGAGTTCACCGGCGGCGTCTGGCCGCCCAAGGGCATCGAGGTCCTCGACCCGTTCCACCTGCCGCTCTACAACACTATCATCCTGCTGCTGTCGGGCACGACGGTCACCTGGGCGCACCACGCGCTGATCCATGGCGACCGCAAGGGCCTGATCAACGGCCTGGCGCTTACGGTCGGCCTCGGCGTGCTGTTCTCCTTCGTGCAGGCTTACGAGTACATCCACGCTCCGTTCACCTTCCACGACTCGATCTACGGCGCGACCTTCTTCATGGCGACCGGCTTCCACGGCTTCCACGTCATCATCGGCACGATCTTCCTGCTCGTCTGCCTGATCCGTGCGATGAAGGGCGACTTCACGCCGAAGCAGCATTTCGGCTTCGAGGCTGCCGCCTGGTACTGGCACTTCGTCGACGTCGTCTGGCTGTTCCTGTTCGCCTCGATCTATGTCTGGGCGTCCGTAGGCGCGACGATCGCTCACGGCCACTGAGGCAACATATCGTGTTATTGGAAGGCGGTCGTGGCAGCACGGCCGCCTTCCGCTTTTCTGGCGCAATGACGGGGCAAAGATCGGTTCGGACTTCGCCGGCCCGCTTTCCTCGATAGAGACAGAACCATGACCCAGCCCATGCATGAAGATCAGGCGCTCTGGCCGCCGGTTGAGCCGATCGCGGCGGGTCTCAAGGGACGCTGCCCGCGCTGCGGCGAGGGAAGGCTATTCTCGAGCTTTCTGACGGTCGCGCCGCGTTGCGGCACCTGCCGGCTCGATTATTCCTTTGCCGATGCCGGCGATGGCCCGGCGGTCTTCGTCATCCTGATAATCGGCTTCATCGTCGTCGGCTCCGCGCTGTGGATGGAAGTTACCTACAATCCACCGCTGTGGCTGCATTTCCTGCTGTGGATACCGCTGACGGTGATACTCAGCCTGACGGCGCTGCGGCTGATCAAGGGCGTGCTGATCACGCTGCAATACCGCAACAAGGCCGCCGAGGGGCGCATGGATCAGCCGGAATGAGTGGTTCTGCTGTATCCGGCTTCCGTGTGAGCAGGCCGGCACGAGTGCTTGCATTGGTCCTTGGCTTGGCGGCTTTCGCCGTGCTGATCGGGCTCGGCACATGGCAGGTTCAGCGGCTGCACTGGAAGGAGGCGCTGCTGGCGACGATTGACCAGCGCATCCATTCGGCACCGCTGCCGCTTGCCGATATCGAGAAGAAGTTCGCCGAGGGCGGCGACGTCGATTACTGGCCGGTGACGGTCAGCGGCCAGTTCATGCACGAAAGCGAGCGGCATTTCTTCGCCACCTATGAGGGCGATTCCGGCTTTTACGTCTATACGCCGCTGAAGCTTGCCGACGGCCGCGCCGTCTTCGTCAATCGCGGCTTCGTGCCCTACGACCTGAAGGATGCGACGAAGCGGCCTGCTGGTCAGATCACCGGCGAGGTGACAGTCACCGGACTTGCCCGCAATCCGCTGCCGGGAAAACCATCCTCGATGGTCCCGGACAATGATACGGCCAAGAACGTCTTCTACTGGAAAGACCGCGACGTCATGGCTGCGAGCGCTGGCCTGCCTACTGGCGCGGCACTCGTGCCCTTCTTCATCGATGCCGACAAGACGCCCAACCCCGGCGGTCTGCCGGTCGGGGGCGTGACGATGATCGACCTGCCCAACAGCCATCTGCAATATGCCGTCACCTGGTACGGGCTGGCGGCAGCACTCGCCGGCGTGCTCGGCATGTGGTTGTTTCGCTCGCGGCGCGGCTAATAGCACAGCCGGCCTTGACATAAGGTGGGTGCAGACATCATTTCGGCACTATCAAAAAGACCGGACGCCATGCCTGAAATCTCATCCAAGCCGCCACTCACCATCCGGCTCTGCCAGCCGCGCGGATTCTGCGCCGGGGTCGACCGTGCCATCCAGATCGTGGTGCTGGCGCTGAAGAAATACGGCGCGCCGGTCTATGTGCGCCACGAGATCGTGCACAATCGCTACGTCGTCGAAGGCCTGCAGAATCTCGGCGCGGTCTTCATCGAGGAGTTGAACGAAATTCCCGCCGAGCATCGCGAATGCCCGGTGGTGTTTTCGGCCCATGGCGTGCCGAAATCCGTGCCGGAAGACGCGCAGGCGCGCAACCTCTTCTATCTCGACGCGACATGCCCGCTGGTGTCGAAAGTCCACAAGCAGGCCATGCGCCACCAGCGCCTTGGCCGCCACGTGCTGCTGATCGGCCATGGCGGTCATCCGGAAGTGATCGGCACGATGGGGCAACTGCCCGAGGGTTCGGTGACGCTGATCGAGACCGAGGCCGATGTCGCGGCTTTTGTCCCCACTGATGCCGATGCGCTCGGCTTCGTCACCCAGACGACGCTGTCCGTCGAAGACACTGCCGGCCTTATCCGCGCGCTTCAGGAGCGGTTCCCGGCGATGATGGCGCCTTCGGCCGAATCGATCTGCTATGCCACCACCAACCGCCAGGAGGCGGTGAAGGAAACTGCCTCCGGCGCCGATCTCTTCCTCGTGGTCGGCGCGCCGAATTCCTCGAACTCCAAGCGCCTTGTCGAGGTTGCGGAACGGGCCGGCGCGAAAATGTCGCTTCTCGTGCAGCGCGCCTCCGAAATTCCATGGGATGACATCGCCGGCATTTCGACTTTGGGCCTTTCGGCGGGAGCGTCCGCGCCGGAGATCATCGTCGACGAGATCATCGACGCCTTCCGCGCCCGTTTCGACGTGCAGGTGGACCTGGCGATAACGGCGACGGAAACGGAGAATTTCCCGGTAATGAGCGTGCTGCGCGACATGAAGCTGACCCCGTCGGATATGGCCTTCGTCAACGGAACCGTATGATGGCAGTCTATACGGACGTTTCCGAAAACGAGCTCGGCGCGTTTCTGAAGGAATATTCGATCGGCGACCTTCTGTCCTACAAGGGCATTGCGGAGGGCTCCGAGAACTCGAATTTCCTGCTGCACACGACAAGTGGCTCCTACATCCTGACGCTTTATGAGAAGCGCGTGGACAAGGACGACCTGCCGTTCTTCCTCGGGCTGATGGAGCATCTGGCCAAGAAGGGCATTTCCTGCCCGTTGCCGGTGCATCGCCGCGACGGCAGCGTCACCGGCACGCTGGCCGGCCGCACGGCAGCAGTGATCACCTTTCTCGAAGGCATGTGGATGCGCCGCCCGACGGTGGCGCATTGCCGCGAAGTGGGCACCGCACTGGCAAGCCTGCATGTCGCCGGCGCGGATTTCCCGCTCAGCCGGCCCAACGCGCTGGATATCGCCGGCTGGCGCAAGCTGTGGGAAGGATCGCACGACCGCGCTGATGAAGTTGAAAAAGGGCTGGCGGCTGAAGTTGACGCGGACTTCGCCACGTTCGAGTGCAACTGGCCGAAGGACCTGCCCGCAGGCGTCATTCATGCCGACCTGTTCCCCGACAATGTCTTCTTTCTCGGCGAACGGCTCTCGGGGCTGATCGACTTCTATTTCGCCTGCAATGATCTCTATGCCTATGACGTGGCGATCTGCCTGAACGCCTGGTGCTTCGAGAAGGACGGCTCCTTCAACCTGACCAAGGGCACGGCATTGCTGGCGGCCTATCAGGCGGTGCGGCCGCTGAGCGATGCGGAAAAGCAGGCACTGCCAATCCTGGCGCGGGGTGCTGCACTTCGCTTCATGCTGACGCGGCTCTATGACTGGCTGACAATTCCCGATGGCGCGCTCGTCCAGAAACGCGATCCGATGGAATTCATCCGCAAGGTGCGGTTCCACCGCCAGATCAATTCTGCGTCCGAATATGGGTTGAAATGAACAAATCAGTCGAAGTCTTCACCGATGGCGCCTGCTCGGGCAATCCGGGTCCCGGCGGCTGGGGTGCCATCCTGCGCTTCAACGGCAAGACCAAGGAGCTTTCCGGCGGCGAGGCCGACACGACCAACAACCGCATGGAGCTGATGGCTGCGATCTCGGCGCTGAACGCGCTGAAGGAGCCGTGCGCGGTCGAGCTTCACACCGACAGCAAATATGTGATGGACGGCATTTCGAAATGGATTCACGGCTGGAAGAAGAACGGCTGGAAGACCGCTGACAAGAAGCCGGTGAAGAACGGCGAGCTATGGCAGGCGCTGGACGAGGCGAACAAGCGTCACAAGGTCACCTGGCACTGGGTCAAGGGCCATGCCGGCCATGAAGAAAACGAGCGTGCCGACGAACTCGCCCGCATGGGCATGGCGCCATTCAAGAAATAGCTTGTAGCAATAGCAATTGGCCGGACGCGCGGGCAGGCCGCGCATCCGGCCGGTTCTGATCAGAGCTGTTCGAGAAGCTTGGCCGCACCCGATTCGACGGCCTGGCCGGGCGAATCCTCGATGTTGAGCGCGGTTACCTTGCCATCATCGACGATCATCGAGAAGCGCTTGGAACGGATGCCGAGCCCGCCGCCGCTGAGGTCGGCTTCAAGACCGGCGGCACGAACGAAGTCGCCATTGCCGTCAGCGAGATAAAGCAGCTTGCCTTCGCCGCCGGTGAAATTTGCCCATGCGCCCATGACGAAATGATCGTTGACCGCAACGACCGCGATCGTGTCGACGCCGCGCGAGATGATCGCGTCGTGGTTTTCCAAATAGCCGGGAAGGTGGTTGTTGGAGCAGGTGGGGGTGAAGGCACCCGGCACGCCGAACAGAACGACCTTCTTGCCGCCAAAAATCTCGGCAGTGGTCACGGCCTTGGCGCCGTCGGAGGTCATCGTCTTGAAGGTCGCTTCGGGCAGTTTGTCGCCAACGGAAATCGTCATGAAGTCTTCTCGCTTTGTCCGGTTAAGGTTCGGGGAATTGGGTATCGGCTTATCGTCTCCAGGGCAATCGCCAGGGGGGCGATTTCGAAGCCTCAGAGGTTACATATAGGGCAGGATGCCGCTGACGGAACCGGCATCGGAAACCAGCGTGTAGTGCAGCCCGCCTTCGGCCGGCGCCTGTGCAGGGCGGTTCAGTATCTCAACCGAAAACAGCGTCTTGCCGTCCTTGTCCATGCGCTTTGGTGCGGCGAAGGAATAGCCGTTTTCGCCGGCGATGAAGAAATCGGCCGACGTCGGATTGCCGGGAAAGGTGGCCTCCACGAGCAGGCTCTTTTCGTCCTTGCTAACGATCTTCACGTTGAAATCCGGCTGCTCGGCCGCGGGCAATGCCTCCTGTGCGGCGGATATGAGGGCGGTATCGTCGGCATTGTCGGGATCGCTGGCGGGATCGAGCGACAGCTTGGTGCTGACCGGGATGCAGATGGTCTCGCATATGCCGAGGAAGATGTGAGCGTCGATCTTCGCCGGCTCATTGGCCGATTTGAGCTGAAAGGTGATCGGCAGCGCAACCGACTGGTCATATCCGGCCCATTTCGAATAGCCGTCATCGTGATGCTGCGGGGCGGGGAAATCGAATTCCGCGCTCGAAATGTTGGTGCTGGCGCTGATGTCGAGCTGCGGCGGCACGCCGGCGTCGCCCGGGTCGCGCCAGTAGGTCTTCCAGCCCGGATCGAGATCGATGTCGAGAATGCCGTGAAGCTGGCCGTTTGCGTCCGGCTTGCCGGAGGTGACGAGCCGCACCCTGCCGCCCTGCGTTTCGAACCAGTCGGTGGACGATGCCAGCGCTGGCGTTGCGCCAATTGCGATGGCAAACAGGCCGATTGCGGTGACGATCGTGCTTTTCATGCCGGCGATTTGACCTTGCAGGCAGTATTACGCAACCGGCTCATCCTTTCGCCACCATCATTTTTGCGTGAGGCCACGCCCTACATCTGTCAACATTGGCCTAAGGCGTATCTTTCAAGAGTGTCGAAAACGCGTTACTTTTGCCGGATGGACCTCTTGCGTCAGAAAAAAGCTGCGGAGAAACGTGGATTTCTCGATGACCAGTTCCTCATCGCCATGCCGGGGATGAAGGACGAAAGGTTCGCGCGCACCGTGATCTATGTTTGCGCCCACAGCGACGAGGGCGCGATGGGCCTCATCATCAACCAGTCGCAGCAATTGCTGTTTCCCGATCTTCTGGTGCAACTCGGAATTCTCGACGAGCAGGAGGCGATACGCCTGCCGCCGTCGGCGCGCGATTTTGTCGTGCGCAATGGCGGCCCGGTCGACCGCAGCCGCGGCTTCGTGCTCCACACCGACGACTACAAGGTGGAATCCTCACTGCCGGTGTCGGAAGACATCTGCCTGACGGCAACCGTCGACATCCTGCGCGCGATCTCGTCGGGCAGGGGACCGCGCCACGCGCTGATGGTGCTGGGCTATGCCGGCTGGGGTGCCGGCCAGCTCGAAAGCGAGATCGCCCAAAACGGCTGGCTGACCTGCCCGGCCAAGCCGGAATTCCTGTTCGACGGGGATATCGATCGAAAATATGATCGCGTGCTGGCCTCTATCGGCGTCGACCTGGCTCATCTTAGCCAGGATGCCGGTCACGCCTGAGCGACCGGATACTGCTCTTTCAACAGTTTCAAGACGGAATCGCCGGGTATCGGCGCGCCGAACATGTAGCTCTGGACATATTCGCAGCCCATCTGGCGCAGCTGCAGAGCGTCGTTCTCGTCGGCAATGCCTTCGGCAACCACCGACATGCCGAGCTCATGCGCCATGTTGACCATGGATTTCAGCAGCACCGAGCGCTTGGGCGAAGAATCGTCGAGGAAGCTCTTGTCGATCTTGATCGTGTCGAAGGGAAAGCGCGTGAGATACGACAGCGACGAATAGCCGGTGCCGAAATCGTCCAGCGACAGGCCGATGCCAAGCTGCTTCAGCTTGGCCAGGACATGGGCGCTCTGTTCGGGATTGTCCATCACCAGGGATTCGGTCAGTTCGAGGCGGAAGCACCGTGCCTTGAGGCCGGCGCGCGCGATAACCGAGCGCACGTCGCTGACGAGGTCGCGGCGAATGAGCTGGCGGCTGGAAAGGTTCACCGACACCGAGAGCGGCGCGTCGCCGATCTGCTTCTGCCAGCCGGCAAGGTCCTCGGCTGCGCGCTGCATGGCGAACAGGCCGAGCTGCACGATCAGGCCGCAACTTTCGGCGACCGGGATGAAATCCGACGGCGGGATCTGGCCGCGGCGGGGATGGTCCCAGCGCAGCAGCGCTTCGAAACCAGCGACGCTGCGGTCTTCAAGACGCACGATGGGCTGGTAGGCGAGGGTAAGCTCCTTGCGCTCGACGGCACGGCGCAGGTCGGATTCGAGCTGCAGACGGTCGGTGCCGACCGAACGGAAAGCGGGCCGGAAGGGCTCGATGCGGTCGCCACCGAAGCGCTTGGCCTGGTGCATGGCGAGTTCGGCATCCTTGACCATGTCCTCGGCCGAAGCCTGGGCTTCTGTCCAGGTGATGAGGCCGACGGATGCCGTCAGCACGATCTCGCGCTTGGCGAAGGTGATCGGCGAGCGGATCGCCTGCTTGATGGCGTCGGCGACCGCTGCAATGCGGGCCGGGTCCTGCTCGGACAAAAGCATCAGGGCGAACTGGTCGCCGGCAAAGCGCGATAGCGAGTCCTTCGGCTTGAGAATGCGGTGCAGACGGCGCGCGATCGTCAGCAGGATCGTGTCGCCGGCCGAAATGCCGAGGCTGTCATTGACATGCTTGAAGCGGTCTATGTCGATGACGAAGACGGTCGGGCGAACCTTCTCCTCGGTCTTGGCGATCGAGATGATCGCCTCCAGCCGGTTCATGAACAGCTCGCGGTTCGGCAAGCCGGTGAGGTTGTCGTGCACGGCATCGTGCAGCAGTCGTTCCTCGGATTTCTTCTGCTCGGTCACATCGATGAGCGTGCCGACGCAGCGGATCACTTCGCCGTCCGAGCCGATGACTGGGCGGGCGCGAAGCGAGAACCAGTGATAATGCCCGTCGGCACCACGCAGGCGGAAATTCTGCGCCACGCGTCCGCGGCGATGTTCCAGCACGACGTCGAGCGTGGTGCGGAAGGTGTCGCGGTCGTCGGCATGCAGAACCGGCAGCCAGTTGCGGGCGGGGCCGCCGAGGCTGTTGGGCGCAAGGCCGAGCTGCAGGCTGACATCCGGGCGCGTCACCACGCGGTCGCGCAGCACGTCCCAGTCCCAGACGATATCGCCTGAACCGGCAACCGCCAGCGCCTGGCGTTCAAGGTCGCTGAACAGGCCCTGATGCAGCGCGCCGCCGGCGAAAGCGTGCTGCATGACGGTGAAGCCGATCAACAGGATGATGAGGATCAGGCCGCCGCCGAGCGCCGGCTGGACGACGTCATTGTCCAGTATGCCGGTGATCGCCATCCACGATCCGCATAGCCACAGGAGCACCATGACCCAGCTGGGGATCAGCATGATGGCGCGGTCGTAGCCGCGAATGCCGAGATAGACGATGAGGCCGACGCCCAGCAGCGCCGTCGCCCCGAAGGAGAGCCGCGCGATGCCGGCAGCCACGGCCGGGTCTATGACCGCGACGCCGGCGATCAGGATCAGCCCGAGTATCCAGGCGAAAACGCCATAGCTGAAATGGCCATGCCATCGGTTCAGGTTGAGATAGGCAAAGAGGAACACCACGAAGGTCGCTGCCAGGCCGACCTCCGTGCCGGCTCGCCATATCTGCTCATTGCCGGGCGATATCTCGATGACCTTGTTGAGGAAGCCGAAATCGACGCAGATATAGGCCAGGACCGCCCATGATAGGGCTGCCGTCGCCGGGAACATCGAGGTTCCCTTGACGACGAAAAGAATGGTCAGGAACAGCGCCAGCAGGCCGGAAATGCCGATGACGATGCCGCGGTAGAGCGTGTAGGAATTGACCGAATCCTTGTAGGGCTCGGGATCCCACAGATAGACCTGCGGCAGCTTCGGCGAGGCGAGCTCGGCGATGAAGGTGACGACCGTGCCGGGGTTGAGCGTTACCAGGAACACGTCGGCGTCGGGGCTCGCCTGCCGGTCGAGTGCGAAGCCCTCACTCGGCGTGATCGCGGTGATGCGGCTGGAGCCGAGGTCAGGCCAGAACAGGCCGGAATTCACCAGCCGGAAATGCGGCGCGACGATCAGACGGTCGATCTGCTGCTCGGTCGTGTTGGCGAGCGCGAAAACGGCCCAGTCGCCGCTGGAGCGCTTGTTGTTGGCCTCGACCTCGATTCGCCGCACGATGCCGTCGGGGCCGGGGGCCGTCGAGACCTGAAAGTTCTCACCCTGATTCCGGTAGATCTCGACCGCGCCCGAAAGATCGAGCGCGACATCGTCACGGGCGATCTTGATGGGCTCGATGGCGAATGCCGACGAGATGGCGCACAGGCTTACGATTGCCGCAAGGACAAAAGCCGCAAGGCGCCGGATCCGCAGAGAATATGCCAAAAATCAGCCCTTCGTCCTGACGCCAAGCCGATCGTCCGCGATCAGGGCGTAGAGGTAGTGATCCTGCCAGTTACCATTGATCCTGAGATAGGATCGCAAAAGTCCTTCACGCTGAAATCCGGCTTTTTCAAGCACACGTACGGAGCGCGAATTTTCGGGAATACAGGCAGCCTCGATCCGGTGCAACCTCAGCGTATCGAAAGCGAACCGCACGAGCAGAAGAAGGGCGTCGACCATGTAGCCCTTTCCGGCGTAGCGCTCGCCAACCCAGTAGCCGATCTGGCCGCTTTGCGCGACGCCCTGGCGGATGTTGCCGATGGTGATTCCGCCAACCAGCCGCCCCGAAGCGTTCTCGAATATGAAGAAGGCAACCGCGCTGCCATTGGTGAAATCTTCACGGTAGCGGCTGAGCCGCTGACGCCACGAGGCCCGCTCGAGCTCGTCGGAAGCCCAGCGCGGCTCCCACGGTTCGAGGAAGGCGCGGCTGTCGGCGCGCAGGGCTGCCCACTCGCGATAGTCGCCGGATTCGGGCACCCGCAGGTTTACTCGATCACCTTTCAGCGCCGGAAAGTCTCGGCGGAAAAAAGGAAACGCGATCATCGCTTTGACGCGGGCTCAGACGGCCAGCTTGCGAAGGCCGTTGTCGAGTCCCGGAAGCGCGTCGAGAATGGCTTCATAAGGCGGGAGCGTTCCGACCGGTCCAACGGCGGTTACCGTCGGCTTGGTCGAGAACAGCCGCGACGACAGATCCGTGAGGCGATCGACGGTCAGCGCAGAAAGCCGCTCCATCAGCTCTTCCTTGGCGATGGGACGTCCGAAAAGCAGCATCTGCCGCGCAATCTGCGAGGCCCGGCTGGAAGCGCTTTCGCCCGACATGATGAGGCCGGCGCGATATTGCGCGCGGGCACGGTCGAGTTCGTCCTGGCCGATATGCTCGCCGGCCCTCTCCAGTTCCTTGATGATCACGGGAACGAGCTTGGCGATATCGCCTTCGCCCGTCGCCGCATGGACGCCGAAGATGCCGGTGTCGGAGAAGCCCCAGTGGAAGGCATAGACCGAGTAACACAGGCCGCGCTTTTCGCGCACTTCCTGGAACAGGCGCGAAGACATGCCGCCGCCCAGAATCATCGACAGGACCTGCGAGGCGTAGAAATCGCGGACGTGATAGGCGCGGCCTTCGAAGCCGAGCACGATCTGTGCATCCTGCAGGTCGCGGTGTTCGCGGTAGTCGCCGCCGACATAATGCGCATATTGCGGAACGACGCTGTCGGACTTGGCGCGGAAGCCGCCCAGCCGTCGCTCGACGTCGCGGACGAAGACATCATGCTTCACGTCGCCGGCAGCCACGACCACCATCTGGTCTGCGCCGTACTGGCGCTCCATGAAGGAATGGAGCTGGCCGGAGGTGAAGGATTTGACGGTCTCGGGCGTGCCAAGGATCGAGCGGCCGATCGTCTGGTGGCGGAAGGCGGTCTCGGTGAAGTGATCGAACACGACGTCGTCCGGCGTGTCGTGCGCGGCGCCGATCTCCTGCAGGATCACGTGCTGCTCGCGCTCCAGTTCCTCGGGATCGAATTTCGATTCCGTCAGGATATCGGAGAGAAGGTCCATCGCCAGCGGCACGTCATCGGCGAGCACGCGGGCATAGAAGGAGGTTGTCTCGACGCTCGTGGCGGCGTTGATCTCGCCGCCGACATTCTCGATTTCGGAAGCGATCTGAAAGGCGCTTCGCCTGCTGGTCCCCTTGAACGCCATGTGTTCGAGGAGGTGGGCCATCCCATGCTCGTCGTCGCGTTCGTTGCGGGCCCCGGACTTGACCCAAACGCCCAATGCGACAGATTCGATACTTGGAAGGGTTTCGGTGGCGACTGTCAGGCCGTTCGACAGACGGCTTACCTCAACACCCATATAGATATTACTCCCTAACGCGCCGCCCGTGCGTGGCGGCTAATATGATCTTCCACCATTTTAAGCTCGGATGGAAGTACCGTGTATTTTTCCTCGCGTTCCATCAATCCGGCAAGCCATGCGGGCAGGGGCGGAACAACACCGCTCGCTGCTTCGACAGCGGCGGGGAACTTGGCTGGGTGAGCGGTGGCAAGCACGACCATCGGTGCGTCGCCCTTCTGGCGGTTCGCGACATGAACGGCAGTCGCCGTGTGTGGGTCGAGCAGATAGCCGCTTGCCTTCAGCGTCTCGCGAATGGTTGCCGCGGTCTCTTCCACCGTCGCGCGTCCGGCGTCGAACTCGCCGCGGATCTTCGCAATGGCAGGGGCCTCGATGGTAAATGCACCCGACTGCTTGAGGCCGGCCATATAGCGGCGGACGGTGCCTGCATCCCGCGCCGACGCTTCGAAAAGAAGGCGCTCGAAATTGGATGAGACCTGTATGTCCATCGACGGCGAGGTCGTGGCGACGACGCCTGTGGTGCGGTATTCGCCGGTCGAAAGCGTGCGGGCGAGGATGTCGTTGTCGTTGGTAGCGATCACCAGGCGCTCGATCGGCAGGCCCATCTTCTTGGCGGCATAGCCGGCGAAGATGTCGCCGAAATTGCCGGTCGGCACGGTGAACGACACCGCGCGATCGGGCGCGCCGAGCGAAATCGCCGACGAGAAATAATAAACGATCTGGGCCATGATTCGCGCCCAGTTGATCGAATTGACGCCCGACAGGGAGACGCGATCGCGGAAGCCGTGATCGTTGAACATGTCCTTCACCAGACCCTGGCAATCGTCGAAATTGCCTTCGACGGCGAGCGCATGCACGTTGGGGGCGGTCGAAGTCGTCATCTGTCGCTGCTGCACCGGCGAGACGCGGCCATGCGGGAAAAGCACGAACATATCGGCGCGGTCGCGGCCGGCAAAAGCGTCGATCGCCGCACCGCCGGTGTCGCCGGACGTTGCAGCGGTGATCGTCGCGCGCTGGTCGCGCTCGGCCAGCACATGATCCATCAGCCGCGCCAGCAGCTGCATCGCCACGTCCTTGAAGGCGAGCGTCGGGCCGTGGAAAAGCTCCAGCACGAAAGTGTTCGCATTGGTCTGCACGAGCGGGCAGACGGCATCGTGGCGGAAGGTGGCATAGGCTTCGCGCACGATGCGCTCGAAAGCCGGTGCGGCGATCTCGCCGCCGAGGAACGGCGTCAGCAGCCGGACGGCAAGATCGGGATAGGCAAGGCCGCGCATGGCGCGGATTTCAGCCGCGCTGAACTGCGGCCACTCGCTCGGAATGTAGAGGCCGCCATCGCGGGCAAGTCCCGCAAGAACCGCATCCGAGAAACCGAGTGCGGGAGCTTCCCCGCGTGTGCTGACGTATTTCATTGTCATCCGTTCGTCGTGGTGTGCCTGAGGTCTAGGCGACTGAAACTTCTGTGGAAAAGCAGATCGGTGAAAAACTGAATCCCGTCAGTCGCATTTTTGCCGCGGCGTTGATATACAGCGACAGCTTTGAGAGAGGGAAGTGCAGCATATGCAGTTTCGATTTATCGACAGTCGTTTTTTGGCCGGTCTTGCCGTTTCGAGCTTTATGATTGCCGCCGCTGGTTGCCAATCCAACGACGCGGCGAAAGGCTTCGACGCAGCCAGCAAGCCCGATCAGGCAGGCAGGATCCTGGAAAGCGACCTCAGGGCCTATTGCCCGAACATTACCCTGCGTGAAGGGACAGCCTTCTTCAGCAGCTATGCCAAGGGCGGTCAGGACGATGCGACGAAGCTGATGTATCAGGCTTCCATAGCCGACGTGACCCGCGCCTGCGTGACTCGCGATGGCACGCTGAGCATCGACGTCGCAGCTGCCGGCAAGATCGTGCCGGGTCCGGCCGGTGCGCCGGGAAGCGTGACCCTGCCGATCCGTGTCGTCGTGGTGCGTGGCGAGGAAGTGCTGTACTCCAAGCTTACCCAGTTTCCGGTCAGCCTGACCGATAAAACGGCGGCCACGCAGTTCGTCTTCAACGACAAGGGCGTTTCGGTTCCGGTTCCGGCCGAGCAGAACATCCGCATCTATGCCGGCTTCGACGAAGGTCCGGCGCCGAAGAAGAAGACGGCTGCCGCCGAGTGACAAAACATGCCGCGCCAAAGTGCGCGGCGGTTTTGCGATAACGGCATGCATCAAAACCAACAGCTTAAAGCGCGAGCCGCGCTTTAAGCGTCTTCCGACCATTCGAGAAGTGCTGCGACGACGCCGGGAAAATCCGCCCAGCGGCGAATGACGGTTTCAGCACCCGCTTCGGTCAGCGCATCGGCATGGCCGGGATAGCTGTGTGAAGCGCCGGTGAAGCCGATGACGCGCAGGCCGGCAGCCTTTGCGCCGGAAATGCCGTGAACCGAATCCTCGACAACGAAGGTGCGCGCGGGATTGGCGCCAAGCGTGTTGACCGCATGCAGGAACACGTCCGGCGCCGGCTTCGGCTTTTTCGAGGGCGTCTCGAGCGAGGAGAAGATGCGGCCTGAGAAGAATGGCAGCAGCCTCGTCTTTTCCAGCATCATGTTGAGACGCTCGCTGCTCGAATTGGAACAGATGCAGCGCGGGCCGGTGACAGATGCCACCGCCTCATGCGCGCCTTCGATGGCGCGAACCTCGGCCTGCAGCCGGCGGTCCACAAGCGATTCCGCCTGATCGATCAGCGATGCCTGGAACGGTATCTGCGACTGTTCCTCGATGCGCAGCATGATGTCCTTGAAGGTCAGGCCGGCATAGGTCTCGGCCAGTTCTTCTGGCTCGATCGGAAAGCCGGCAGCGGTCAGCAATTCGGCCTCTACGCGCGCGGCGATGATTTCTGAATCGACGAGCACGCCGTCGCAATCGAAAATGACGAGATCAGGCTGGGTCATGTAAATCCGCAATAGCTGGGAAGAAAGGCCGCATGGCGGCAAGCGATGTTTTCGCGGCGCGGCATACACCATGGACAGGCTCACCGCAAATTATTGGTCGCGGCGAGTCGCGCTTCACCAAATGTTTACGCTGATCGGTAACCATAACGGGGTGTAAACAGTAACGCGTATTTCGGGTATCAGAATGTCAGCCGTGCGTGCTCTCGCCGACCTTTCCCCCCTGCCGCAGAAAGCCGAATGGCTGGATACGATCCTGAAGGGCGACTGTGTCGCCGCCCTCGACAAGCTGCCTGAAAAGTCGGTCGACGTGATTTTCGCCGACCCGCCCTACAATCTCCAGCTCAATGGCGACCTGCACCGCCCCGACCAGTCCAAGGTCGATGCGGTGGACAATGACTGGGACCAGTTCGACAGTTTCGCCGCCTATGACGCCTTCACCCGCGCCTGGCTGCTGGCCGCGCGCCGCGTGCTGAAGCCCAACGGCACGATCTGGGTCATCGGCTCCTACCACAACATTTTCCGCGTCGGCGCCTCGATGCAGGATCTCGGCTTCTGGATCCTGAATGACATTGTCTGGCGCAAGACCAACCCGATGCCGAATTTCCGCGGCCGCCGCTTCCAGAACGCGCATGAGACGATGATCTGGGCCTCCCGCGACCCGAATGCCAAGAGCTACACCTTCAACTACGATGCGCTGAAGGCGTCCAACGACGACATTCAGATGCGCTCGGACTGGCTGTTCCCGATCTGCACCGGGGCCGAGCGGTTGAAGAACGACAATGGCGATAAGCTGCACCCGACGCAGAAGCCGGAAGCATTGATTGCCCGCATCATGATGGCTTCGACGAAGCCGGGCGATGTCGTGCTCGACCCCTTCTTCGGTTCCGGCACCACCGGTGCGGTGGCAAAGCGCCTCGGCCGCCACTTCGTCGGCATCGAGCGCGAGCAGGACTATATCGACGCCGCCAATGAGCGCATCGCAGCGGTGAAGCCGCTTGAGGCTGCCGACCTGACGGTGCTTTCCGGCAAGCGCGCCGAGCCGCGCGTCGCCTTCGTCAACCTGCTCGATTCCGGCATGCTGAAGCCGGGTGCGACGCTTTACGACGCCAAGAAGCGCTGGGCCGCCAAGGTTCGCGCCGACGGCACGCTGGCGATCGGCGACAATGCCGGTTCAATCCATCGCGTCGGCGCAGTCCTGCAAGGCCTGGAATCCTGCAACGGCTGGACCTTCTGGCACTATGAACGCAATGGCGGCCTGACCCAGATCGACGAACTGCGCCGCATCGCGCGCCTCGGCATGGAGCGGGCAGGGGCCTGATCTTCGGAAAGCTTTTTTGTTTACGCAATTCCGGACGGAAAACCGCGACACACTTTTCCTGGAATTGCTCTCCGAGACCACCGATGGGCCGGCTTCCAGTCACCGGCTGATCCCGAACGCTCGAGGTCACCCTCGGGCGTTTTGGCATTTCTGTAGATCGTTTCAGGTTTTGGTGGAGACGCACTCGCCGCAGGCGGCAGGGCAATACCCCCACCCCTAGCCCCTCCCCACAAGGGGGAGGGGGACGGTTTCGTCGCCTTGACAGCCAAGAACGTTGAAGATTAGCGCCGGATAGCAGTGCAGAAAAGTTCCCCTCCCCCTTGTGGGGAGGGGTTAGGGGTGGGGGTGCTTCCTATACGATCGCCTTGCCTCAAGCGGGGTGAAGGTACCGGTGGCTGCATGAGGGGCATTCCACCTGAGCCGAAAAGGCTCTGGACACACGGCCTTATCCCTCGACGTCGACGCGGATTATCCTGCCATCCTCGTCAAGCGTAATGGTTTCGGTCCCTTGTCGCTTGTAAGGTGCGCCTGTCGTAGCGCTCGTTGCCTGTAGCGCCCAGACCGAGCGGGCGGTGTTGGGCGATAGCGTCTCGACCGACAAATCCTCGGAAACCTGGTCCGGATATTCGGCGAAATAGGTTTTGAATGCGGCCATCACCGCATCGCGGCCAGATATGAGTCCGCCGACACCGCCCGAATCATAGACGATATCGGCGGCAAACATCGCTTCGATGGCGTGGTAGTCGAGCGCATTGATCGCGGCATGGTATCGCCGCAGAATCTCAGCCGGCTCGACGCCCTGCGTCACGCCTCGATGCCTCGCTGCTCCAGATCGCGCCGCAGCGTTGCGGCATCCGTGAACAGCACAGCCTGCCAGCCGGCGGCCTTGGCGCCTTCGACATTCTTCGGGCTGTCGTCGATGAAGATCGTCTCCGACGGATTGAGGCCGAAGGTAGATGCATGGTGGTCGTAGATGCCGCGGTCGGGCTTTATCATGCCGATCTCGCCCGAAACGGTCACGCCGCGCGGGCGCTCGAGGAAGGGAAAACGCTGCCGCGCTTCCGTGAAAGTGTCGGCGGCGAAGTTGGTCAGCATGGTCACGTCGTGGCCCTTGTCGATCAGGGCCTCCATCACTTCGACGCTGTCGTCATAGGCGTGCGGCACCATCTCGTGCCAATAGCGGCGGAAGTTGCGGATGTTTTCCTCATGGTCGGGATGCTCGGCGATCAGCAGGCTTTCAGCCTCTTCCCAACTCCGCCCGCGATCCTGCTCGATGTTCCAGTCATGGGTGCAGATCGTTTCGAAGAACCGTTTCCGCTCGGTCTCGTCCGGGATCAGCCGGCTGAAGGGCAGGTCCGGGTCGTAATGGATCAGCACCTTGCCGATGTCGAAGACGATGTGGCGGATTTCGGTCATGAATGCCTCTTTGCTGTGTGTGGAAACGGCTTTTTCGTCGCGCCCGGTATGGCAGCCTCGATTGCCTTTTTCATGACAGTCGGCAGCGCCTCGCCGTGAAGCGTGGCGACTGGAGCCCAGAAACTGCCGGCAGGCAAGGGACGGTCGGCGATCTCTGCGTAGTAGACATCGAGTTCGAGCGCGAAATGGGTGAAGACGTGGGAAATACTGCCCGCCCGCTGCCACTCGGCGGCAAAGGGCGCGCCGGCAATGGTGGTGTCGCCGTCGATGCGCGCGGTCCATGCGGTCGTCGGCACCTCGCTCATGCCGCCGAGCAGACCCTTTTCCGGGCGCTTGCGCAAAAGGATCGCGCCGTCCGGGCGGATCGCGATGAATGCCGCGCCTCGTCGTCCCGGCTTTTCGGGCTTCGGGGCCTTCACCGGATAGAGTTCTGGATCACCATTCGCCAGCGCTTCGCAGCCGTCGCGCAGCGGGCACAACATGCAGCGTGGGAGGCGTGGGGTGCAGATCGTTGCCCCCAGATCCATCATCGCCTGGGCGAAGTCGCCGGGCCGGGCAGGCGGCACCAGAGTTTCAAGAATGGCGCGGATTTCCGGCTTGGCGTCGGGCAGGGGCGTGGAAATCTCGAACAGGCGCGACATGACGCGCTCGACATTGCCGTCCATCACGGCAGCGGGCCGGTCGAAGGCGATGGCCGCGATTGCGGCTGCCGTATAGGCGCCGATGCCGGGCAGTTCGCGCAAGCCTGATTCCGTATCCGGAAAAGCACCTGTGCCGGCTGCAACGAGATTGGCGCAGGCTTTCAAATTGCGGGCGCGCGAATAATAGCCGAGGCCGGCCCAGGCCTTCATGACGTCGTCGGTTTCGGCGGCGGCAAGCGATTTCACATCCGGCCATTTCTCCAGAAACGCGCGGAAGTAGGATTTCACCGCCTCGACGGTCGTCTGCTGCAGCATGACTTCCGAAAGCCAGACGCGGTAAGGGTCGGGGCGAATACCGGATGCCAGCTGGCGCGGCGAAACGCGCCACGGCAGTTCGCGATGATTGGCGTCGTACCAGTCAAGCAGGGGCGCTGCGATATCGCCGCTGGAGGGTGCGGCGCTCTTGCGGGGTTTTGCCTGTGGTGCCATTGATCGTGCTACTGATCCGCGCCTTGGGTAAGGGTGCATAGTCCGGAGAACGCACATGGCAGGGAAAAGCCGTTACGGCAATCCCGTTCCGGTGAGCGATCTCGCCACCGAAATTCTCGATCCCGTCCTGCGCAAGCGCGCCGGCATCTCGGTCGGGCTCGTCCAGTCGTGGGAGGAGATCGTCGGCCCGCGGATCGCCGCCAAGAGCCGGCCGGAAAAAATCCAGTGGCCGCGCCGCCTGCACGAGGACGATCCGTTCGAGCCGGCGACGCTGATTGTCGCCTGCGAGGGCTTGGCCGCACTTCATTTGCAGCACGAGACCGGCGAAGTCATCGGCCGGGTCAACGCCTTTCTCGGGTTCACCGCGGTCGGGCGCATCCGCATCGTGCAAAAGGCCCTGATCGACACGAGTTTGCCGCCGAAACCGCGCCCGCGGGCGCTGACCGACGGCGAGAAGACAAAACTCGCCGGCACGGTAGAGAATATCGAGGATGACGGTTTGCGGGCAGCCCTCGAACGGCTTGGCGCGACAATAATAGGCACGAAAAAGAAGAAGAGTTGACATCCATCTCGCATATTCGTGATTGCTGTTGCGGAACTTGTCGATTGGATTGGGGGAACAGATGCCTTAATTCGCGCCAAGTCTCGCTTTTTGGTGCCTTGGCATCGCACAATACAATCTCAGGCAGGTGATTCGTATGATCCGTTCCATTCCGCGCAGAAAAGTTCTCTCGACACTGGCTCTCGCGCCGGCGGCAATGGTGCTCGCCTCGCAGGCTGGTTTTACCGGACGCGCGATGGCGCAGGACGCCGCAGCACCGGCACCCGGCAAGGCGCCTGAGCCGCAGGGCAAGGTCGACATGGCCAAGGTGCTCGAGGCCGGCGCGCTGCCGGACAAGCAGCTCGGCAAGGACGATGCGCCGGTGACGATCGTCGAATACGCCTCGATGACCTGCCCGCACTGCGCGCATTTCCACGAGACTACGCTGCCGGCGCTGAAGGAAAAGTACATCGATACGGGCAAGGCGCGCTTGATCTTCCGCGAATTCCCGTTCGATCCGCGCGCCGAGGCAGGTTTCATGCTTGCCCGCTGCTCCAACGATAACTACTTCCCGATGATCGACGTGCTGTTCAAGCAGCAGGAAAACTGGGCCGGCGTGCCGGATGCGAAGACCGCGCTGCTGCAAATCTCGAAATTGGCAGGTTTTTCACAGGAGTCCTTTGAGGCCTGCTTGACTGACCAGAAGCTTCTGGACGATGTCAGGGCAGTACAGAAACGTGGCGCAGAAGATTTCAAGGTCGATTCCACCCCGACCTTCTTCATCAACGGCAATGTGTACAAAGGGGCTTTGTCTATTGAGGATATGTCGGCGATTATCGACGGCATGCTCTGACGGTCCGGCCATGCCGGGGCGCTTGCGCCCCGCCATGCCTGCGGTCGCGGGACCGCGCCTATGAAATTTTCCCGCCTGCGCCTTCTCGGCTTCAAATCCTTCGTTGAATCGGGCGAGTTCGTCATCGAGCGCGGCCTGACGGGCGTCGTCGGGCCGAATGGCTGCGGCAAGTCCAATCTCGTCGAGGCGCTGCGCTGGGTGATGGGCGAAAGCTCATACAAGAACATGCGCGCCTCCGGCATGGACGATGTGATCTTCTCCGGCTCCGGCACGCGGCCGGCGCGAAACACCGCCGAAGTCACGCTTTTCCTCGACAATGCCGACCGCTCTGCGCCCGCTGCCTTCAACGATGCCGATGAATTGCAGGTGTCGCGCCGCATCGAGCGCGAGGCAGGCTCCGTCTATCGCATCAACGGCAAGGAAGCGCGCGCCAAGGACGTGCAGCTTCTGTTCGCCGACCAGTCGACCGGCGCGCGCTCGCCCTCGATGGTCGGGCAGGGGCGTATCGGTGAGCTGATCCAGGCCAAGCCGCAGGCGCGACGCGCGCTTCTGGAAGAAGCCGCCGGCATTTCCGGCCTGCATACCCGTCGTCACGAAGCCGAGCTTCGGCTGCGCGCGGCGGAGCAGAACCTCGAACGGCTGGACGATGTCGTCGGCGAGCTGGAAAGCCAGATCGAAAGCCTGAAGCGTCAGGCGCGGCAGGCTGCACGTTTCAAGAACCTTTCCGCCGACATCCGCAAGGCGGAAGCGACCCTGCTGCATATTCGCTGGACGCAGGCGAAGACGCAGGAAGGCGAGTCGCGCTCTGCCCTGGCGACGGCGACTTCGCTGGTCGGCGAGCGCGCGGCCCAGCAGATGACTGCGGCCAAGGAGCAGGCGATCGGCGCGCACAAGCTGCCGGAACTGCGCGAGGCGGAAGCCGCCGCTGCCGCTGCCTTTCAGCGCCTTTCCATCGCCAGAACCCAGATCGAGGAAGAGGCAGGTCGCATCCGTACGCGGCAGGCCGAGCTTGACCGCCGCCTGCAGCAGCTCGACGCCGACATTGCGCGCGAACAGCAAATGGTTAGCGACAACGCCGATATTCTCGCTCGCCTTGCCGAGGAAGAAGAGGCGCTGAATGCCGAAAACGCCGGCGCTGCCGAGCGTGAGATGGCAACGCGGGCGACCTTCGAGGAAGCGACCGCGACGCTTGGCTTGAGCGAAATCGCGCTCTCAAAGCTCACCGCGACGCGCGCTGATGCCGCCGCCTCGCGCACCCAGCTTGAACGCGCGCTGCGCGAAACGGCGGAGCGCCGGGATCGTCTGGCCCGCCAGCTTGGCGATGTCGACCGTGAAGTTTCGGAAATCGCCGCACGCATTTCCGGCCTTGCCGATCCGGCCGAAAAGAAGATTCTGGCCGAGGAGGCGCAGGCGGCCCTCGACGATGCCGAGTTTGCAGCGGGTGCGGCCGAACAGGCCGTTGCCGATGCGCGGACGGCAGAAAATGAAGCACGTCCGCCGCTTCAGGAAGCGCGCGCGGAACTGGCCGGCATCGAGACCGAAGCGCGTACGCTGGCCAAGATACTCAATGCGTCGAGCGGCGACCTCTTCCCGGCCGTGCTGGAGCAGGTGAGCGTCGAGCGCGGTTTTGAGACGGCACTTGGTGCCGCCCTCGGCGAAGACCTCGACGTGCCGCTCGATCGCGCCGCTCCCGTGCATTGGGGCGAAAGCGAGCCGATGCCGGGCGATCCTGCGCTGCCGGAAGGTATTCGCAACCTCGCCAGCGTCGTGCGCGCACCGCGCCAGCTTGCACGGCGCCTCGCGCAGATCGGCATCGTCGATGCTGCCGATGGCAGGCGGTTGCAGCTTCTTCTGGCTCCCGGCCAGCGTCTGGTCAGCAAGGACGGCGCGCTGTGGCGCTGGGACGGCTTTACCGCCAGCGCCGATGCGCCGACCGCTGCCGCGCAGCGGCTGGCACAGAAGAACCGGCTTGCCGAACTCGACGCGGAGGCTGTTGCCGCAACCGTGAAAGTGCGCGCTGCGGAAGAAGTTCTGGCCAAGGCCGAGGCGGCAGTGCGCCAGCGCACCGAAGAAGAGCGCCTGTCGCGGCAGGCGTGGCGCGACGCGCAGCACGCAGTCGGACAGGCCCGCGACGCGCTGGCCCAGGCCGAAAGGGCCGCGGGCGAATTGTCGAGCCGGCGTACCGCGCTCGATGAGGCGCGTGCGCGGATCGAGGAAGGCCACGAGGAGGCCGCTGCCGCATATGTCGAGGCCGAGGACCAGTTGGGTTCCGCGCCCGATCTCGGCGATCTTCAATTGCGGCTCGACCAGTCGGCGGCCCACGTTGCGCGCGACCGCGCCGCCGTTGCTGATGCGCGCGCCGTGCATGAAGGATTGAAGCGGGAAGCCGAGGCGCGCATGCGTCGCCTCGATGCCATCGCCAATGAGCGCCGCAACTGGACACTGCGCGCCGAGAACGCCGCCGGCCAGATCGCCTCGCTCGGCGAGCGGCAGACCGAGGCGATGGAAGAGCGCGAAAGGCTCGTCGACGCGCCGGACGAGATCGACGCGCGCCGCCGTGCGCTGATGACGCAGCTTTCGCAGTCGGAGGAGTTGCGCAAGGCGGCAAGCGATCGGCTTCAGGAAGCGGAAAACCAGCAGGCTCTGCTCGACAAAGCCGCGACCGGCGCGATCCAGGCGCTGTCGGAAGCGCGTGAAGCGCGTGGCCGCGCCGAGGAACGCCTGACGGCTGCCGACGATCGCCGCAAGGAGATCGAGGCGCGCATACAGGAAACGCTGAACACGCCGCCGCATCTCGTCATCCGCCACACCGGCCTCGAGGCCGACGCGCCGATGCCGGATGCCGCCGATATCGAGCGCCAGCTTGAGCGCCTGAAAATCGAGCGCGAGCGGCTGGGCGCGGTCAATCTGCGGGCCGAAGAGGAACAGCGGGAGCTGTCCGAACGGCTCGAAGCCATCGTCACCGAACGCGAAGACATCATCGAGGCGATCCGCAAGTTGCGCCAGGCGATCCAGAGCCTGAACCGCGAAGGCCGCGAGCGGCTGCTGGCCGCCTTCGATGTCGTCAACGAGCAGTTCAAGCGGCTGTTCACGCATCTGTTCGGCGGCGGCACGGCCGAACTGCAACTGATCGAATCGGAAGACCCGCTCGAAGCCGGGCTTGAAATCCTCGCCCGCCCACCCGGCAAGAAGCCGCAGACCATGACGCTGCTGTCCGGCGGCGAGCAGGCGCTGACGGCGATGGCGCTTATCTTTGCGGTGTTCCTGACCAATCCCGCACCGATCTGCGTGCTCGACGAGGTCGACGCACCACTCGACGACCACAATGTCGAGCGCTTCTGCAACCTTATGGACGAGATGGCGCGCACGACCGAGACGCGCTTCGTCATCATCACGCACAACCCCATCACCATGGCGCGCATGAACCGCCTGTTCGGCGTCACCATGGCCGAGCAGGGCGTCAGCCAGCTTGTGTCGGTCGATTTGCAGACGGCGGAGCAGCTGCGGGAAGCGAGCTGAACTGACAGGATGCCGAAAAGCAGCCTGGAAAGCTTCGATGCTTTTGTCACGCGGTATTCTGGGGCGGTTGGCCAGCTTTTTTAATCCGCGTGACTGACACGTCTTGGCGTAACCGCCCTTGGTCGCTTAGCTGCCGACATGACAAGAATCTTTATCACCGGAAACGCGGGAAGTGGAAAGACAACTCTGGCGAAGCACGTCGGCAAACTGTTGGACTTGCCGGTCTTCGGTCTGGATGAAATTGTTTGGCAGCCGGGCTGGCGAAAAAGCTCGGACGATTGGCGAACCGAAAAGATCGCCGAACTCGTTTCGCGGCAAGCATGGGTAATTGAAGGCGTATCCATCACAGTTATGAAGGCCGCCGACTTTGTTATTTTTCTCGACGTTGATCGTCGAACGTCCTTCGTTAGGTGTGCCCGGCGGAATTGGCGATACCTGTTTAGAAGCCGCCCCGGTTTGCCGGAGAATTGCCCCGAAATTCTCATCATTCCAAAGCTGATCAAGATCATATGGAATTTCCCTGCCCGAGTGCGACCGGGGATTTTGGCAGCACTGGCGGAGAGAACGGATACCTCATGGATCGTTCGGAAACCGACTGATCTGGAAGTCGCGTTTCAGGCGCTTGTGAATGAGCCGAGAACGCGATTGCTGGAGCGGTAGGCCGAGGTTCCGATTGCGGTTCGGCGCTACGGTTAAGTACTCGTTTTAGTGGAAAGGGGTATCTGGCTGGGGCGGGAGGGTTCGAACCTCCGAATGGCGGTACCAAAAACCGCTGCCTTACCACTTGGCTACGCCCCAAGACCCGGAGCCCCGAGTCGAGTCTGTGCGGCCTTATATTCAGTGTGATCGAAAAGCACAATCGCGGCAAAATGCCTGCCGCAAATTTTACCGCCTCACCCCGGGCGAAGCGGTAGAACGAGTTTCGCGAGCGCGCAAAGGATCGCTATTCGCCCCAGACGGCCAGTTCGTTACCGGCCGGATCGGTGAAATGGAACCTGCGGCCGCCGGGAAAGGAAAAGATCGGTTTCACGATCTTGCCGCCGGCATCTTCCACAGCGGCGAGCGTTTCCTCGAGATTTTCCGAATAGAGAACCGGCAGCGGCTTGGGCGTGGCGTCTCCCGCTTCGGAATAGAAGCCGCCTTCCAGCCCCTCGTCATAGGCCGAATAGCTCGGCCCGTAGTCGGTGAACGACCAGGAGAAGGCTGTGCTGTGGAACGCCTTGACGTTGTCGAGCGTGCCGCCGGTGGCGGGCATTTCGAGATAATCGAGTTTGCCGGTCTTTTTCATGGTAGCCTCTTGTTCTCTTTATGTTCTATAAAATTTGGCATCGAAATACAAGTCTTGTTACCAGCGGATTTCTTAATCGATTGTAGGAGTTAAACTGTCCGAAGCACAGGTTGCCTTTCGCAGCGCAGCAATTTATCGCTTCGCGCTAGAGGCGCTTTTCATCTGCTGTCTCAATTGCATAGGCTAGGAGCGAGCATGACCAAGTGGGTCTACACCTTTGGGGATGGTGCCGCCGAAGGGCGCGCCGGCGACAGGAATCTGCTGGGCGGCAAGGGCGCCAATCTGGCGGAAATGTGCAGCCTTGGCCTGCCGGTGCCGCCGGGCTTTACCGTCACCACTGAAGCCTGCAACTGGTATTACGCCAATGGCAACGCCTATCCGGCTTCCCTGAAGAAAGATGTCACGACGGCGCTCGACCATATCGGCGCGCTGACCGGCCGTCGTTTCGGCGACCCGGCAAAGCTGCTGCTGGTTTCGGTGCGCTCCGGCGCGCGCGCTTCCATGCCCGGCATGATGGACACCGTGCTCAATCTCGGCCTCAACGACGTGACCGTGGAAGCGCTGGCGAAGGATTCGGGCGATGCCCGCTTTGCCTATGACAGCTACCGCCGCTTCATCCAGATGTATTCGGATGTCGTGATGGGGCTCGACCACGAGGTTTTCGAGGAAATCCTCGAGGAGGAGAAGGCCCGCCTCGGCCACGAACTCGACACCGAACTTTCCGCCGACGAGTGGCAGGCAACCATTGCGCTCTACAAGGCCAAGATCGAGGAAGAACTCGGCAAGCCGTTCCCGCAGGACCCGCAGGAACAGCTGTGGGGCGCCATCGGCGCCGTGTTTTCGAGCTGGATGAACCACCGCGCCATCACCTATCGCCGGCTGCACGACATTCCCGAAAGCTGGGGCACGGCGGTCAATGTCCAGGCCATGGTTTTCGGCAATATGGGCGACACCTCGGCCACCGGCGTTGCCTTCACGCGTAACCCGTCGACCGGTGAGAAGATGCTTTACGGCGAATTCCTGGTGAATGCGCAGGGCGAGGATGTGGTGGCCGGCATCCGCACACCGCAGAACATCACCGAAAAGGCTCGCATTGCCGCCGGCTCGGACAAGCCTTCGATGCAGAAGCTGATGCCGGCAGCCTTCAACACCTTCATGGAAATCTCGGAACGGCTTGAAAAGCACTACCGCGACATGCAGGACCTCGAATTCACCATCGAGCGCGGCAAGTTGTGGATGCTGCAGACGCGCTCGGGCAAGCGCACCGCAAAGGCTGCGCTGAAGACGGCTGTCGATATGGCCGCCGAGGGTCTCATCACCCAGGAAGAGGCCGTGGCTCGCATCGACCCGTCCTCGCTCGACCAGCTTCTGCACCCGACGATCGACCCCAAGGCAGAGCGCAATGTCGTTGCGATCGGCCTGCCGGCGTCGCCGGGTGCTGCCACCGGCGAGATCGTGTTCTCGTCGAACGAGGCCGAGGAAATGCGCGCCATCGGCAGGAAGGTCATTCTGGTGCGCATCGAAACCAGCCCGGAAGACATCCACGGCATGCACGCAGCCGAAGGCATCCTGACGACGCGCGGCGGCATGACCAGCCATGCGGCGGTCGTTGCCCGCGGCATGGGCAAGCCCTGCGTTTCCGGCGCCGGCACGCTGCGGGTCGACTACAAGGCCGGCACGATGACCGCCATGGGCACGACGTTCCGCAAGGGCGAAATCATCACCGTCGACGGTGGCACCGGGCAGGTTCTGAAGGGCGCGGTCGCGATGCTGCAGCCGGAGCTTTCCGGCGATTTCGCCGCCATCATGGAGTGGGCCGACAAGATCCGCCGCATGAAGGTGCGCACCAATGCCGAAACGCCGGCCGATGCGCGCATGGCGCGTTCGTTCGGCGCGGAAGGCATTGGCCTCTGCCGCACCGAGCATATGTTCTTCGAGGGCGTACGCATTATCGCCATGCGCGAAATGATCCTCGCCGATACGGAGAAGGACCGTCGCGCAGCGCTGGACAAGCTCCTGCCGATGCAGCGCTCGGACTTCCTCGAACTGTTCGAGATCATGGCCGGCCTGCCGGTGACGATCCGCCTGCTCGACCCGCCGCTGCACGAATTCCTGCCCAAGACGGATCAGGAAATCGAGGAGGTGGCGGCGGCCATGAAGGTGTCGGCGGACAAGTTGCGCCATCGCACCGAGACGCTGCACGAATTCAACCCGATGCTCGGCCATCGTGGCTGTCGCCTGGCGGTTTCCTATCCGGAAATCGCCGAAATGCAGGCGCGCGCCATTTTCGAGGCGGCTGTTGAAGCAGGCAAGAAGACCGGCAACCCGGTGGTGCCGGAAATCATGGTGCCGCTGGTCGGGTTGAAAACGGAACTCGATTTCGTCAAGGCGCGCATCGATGCGGTGGCAAAGAGCGTGATGGAAGAAAGCGGCGTCACCGTCGAATACCTCACCGGCACGATGATCGAACTGCCGCGCGCCGCGATCCGCGCCCATGTGATTGCGGAGTCGGCTGAATTCTTCTCCTTCGGCACCAACGACCTGACGCAGACGACCTTCGGCATTTCGCGCGACGATGCGGCATCCTTCCTCGAAACCTATCGCCAGAAGGGCATTGTCGATCAGGATCCGTTTGTCTCGCTCGATATCGAGGGCGTGGGCGAATTGGTGCGCATGGCAGCCGACAAGGGCAGGTCGACAAGGCCAGACATCAAGCTCGGCATCTGCGGCGAGCATGGCGGCGACCCGGCTTCGATCCGCTTCTGCGAGGAAGTTGGCCTCGATTATGTGTCGTGCTCGCCGTTCCGCGTGCCGATCGCCAGGCTGGCGGCGGCGCAGGCTGCCGTCAAAAAGGGCGGCTGAGCGGAATCTGACGCATCATCCCAATTTTGCCGTTATGCAGGCATTGGGATGATGCGATTATTGGCTTGGGTTTTCCGCATGCGCCTTGTTTCAAAGCTCTTTCTCGCCGTAGCACTCTCCGGTTCGGCAGTGGTCGCCAATGCCGCGCCCTTGCTTGAGCCGAGCCTGCATATCAGGCAGGGCGGCGACAGCCCGCGCGTCGCAGTGACATTGGATGCCTGCGGCGGCGCGACCGACAGCCGGATTCTATCCGCGCTGGTCCAGCACAAGATTCCGGCGACGATCTTCGTGACCGGAACCTGGCTGAAGCGCAATGCGCCTTCGCTCGACATCATGCGGGCGCATCCGGAACTGTTCGAGCTCGAAAATCACGGCGGCAGGCATATTCCCGCCGTCGATACGCCGCGCAAGATTTATGGCATCCGCAGCGCCGGCAGCCCCGAAGCGGTGCTGGCCGAGGTCGAGACAGGTGCTGCGGCACTCGCCAAGACCGGCGAGCCGGCGCCGAAATGGTTTCGCGGCGCCACCGCACAATACAGCCCCTCGGCAATCGCGCTGATCCGAAAGGCTGGCTTCAAGATCGCCGGCTATTCCATCAACGGCGACGGCGGCTCGCTGCTCGGCGCGCGCGAGACGGCAAGGCGCGTCTCGGCTGCCAAGGATGGCGATGTCATCATTGCCCACATCAACCAGCCGACCCACGCCGCCGGCGAGGGGCTGGTGAAAGGTCTGTTGGCGCTGAAGGACAAGGGCTACACCTTCGTGCGGCTGGATGACGTCGATGGCGACGGGACCGACGATACGACGAATTGAGCGGTTGAGGCTCTATCACGCACTTTCCAACATGCTTCTGCGTTATCCCCGGTTTGCAAATTGGGTATAACCAGATTGAATTGCGCCAGCTTATGGGTTATACCCGTTTTGCAAAATGGGTATAACCAAGGGCGAAGCTGTAATGACCCGCCAGTTGGACATGGTCTACACCACCATGAGCGCCGAGCTTCTCGACCGCGCGCTCGATGCTCAGTTCGATCTCGATTTTGACGAAGCCGGTACCTTCAAGAAGCGCACGGTCAAGGACCGCGACTACTGGTATTACAAGCCGTCCGAGCGCGGGCAGACCGAAGCGGTGCGGGAAAAATATGTCGGCCCGGCCGACGATCCCGAAATTGCCAGCCGGGTCGCCCGGTTCCGGCAGATCAAGGACGACTATCAGGCACGGCGCAAGATCGTCGCGACGCTGGTTCGCGAGGCGCGGCTGTTTCGGCCTGAGCAGCGTGTTGGCGATGTGGTCGAAGCGCTGTGGAAGGCTGGGCTTTTTCGCGTGCGGGCCTGTCTTGTCGGCACTATTGCCTATCAGACCTACGGAACGGTTATCGGCTGCAGGCTGGCAGACACTGCGATGCAGACCGGCGATATCGATATCGCGCAGTTTCACTCGATCTCCGTGGCTGTGGACGATTCCATTCCGCCGATCCTCGATGTCCTGAAAAGTGTGGACGACAAGTTTCGGCCTGTTCCGCAACTGGGCGACGAGCATGGCGCGGCAAAATTCCAGGCTTCGGGCGGCTTGCGGGTGGAATTCCTGACACCCAACCGCGGCAGTGACGATCATCTCGGCAAGCCCGCAAAATTGCCGGCACTAGGTGGCGCGACCGCCGAGCCGCTTCGCTTTCTGGATTTCTTGATCCACCAGCCCGTCAGGACGGTGATGCTTCACAAGGGCGGCATTCCGATATTCGTGCCTGATCCTGCCCGTTATGCGGTCCACAAGCTGATTGTCTCAGCGCGGCGGCGGCAGGACAACGGCAAGGACCTCAAGGATTTGAGACAGGCGCAAAATCTCGCTCTTGCCCTGTCCGAAACAGGCCGTCTCGAAGACCTGCGCGACGCCTACGACGAAGCCCTCTCACGCGGGCCGCAATGGCGCGAGGCGATCGCGAAGTCGCTTGATCGCCTCACTGCGCTGGGCGTGAATGCTTTCGATGCGCTGAAACCGGCGAATAGGTGAACACCTACCCCGGCTCTGCCACGATCCTCACCCTGTCGGGATAGAACGCGCCATGGTCCTTGATCTCGGCTGTCTCGTCGAAGGGCTGCTCATAACCCCATAGGGCGTTTTTTCCGGCGTCTCCGGCCGCAGGGATGCTCCAGTAGGAGGCATCGCCCTTGTAGGGGCAGTGGGTGGAATGGTCGGTTTTTTCCAGACGGCTGAAATCGATGTCCGCGAAAGGAATGTAGTAGGCAGCCGGGTAGGGCGGCTCCGTCAGCAGAAGCGCCTTGCTTGACGAGGCGATTTGCTGATCGCCGGCAAAGACTTTGACGGTGCCCCTGTAAGGCTCGACCGTGATCTGCTTGGCCGGGTTCTTGGCGAAGCCGGGGGAGGGATTGGCGATAGTCATCGGGAATGCTCCATTATCTGCCATGCCTCTTCATGTAGTTCTCAAGCCTTCCTTTGAAACCCATGCCTCGGCCTGATCGAGACCTTTTTCGAAGCGGTCGAAAAGTTCGTTCAGTTCCGCCTCGGTAATGATCATCGGCGGGCAGATGGCGATCGTGTCGCCGATAGCGCGCAGGATGGCGCCGTTCTGCTCGATCAGCCGGGAGGCCTCGGGCCCAACGCCCTGCTTGGGATCGAAGGATCGCTTGGTTTTCTTGTCGGCCACCAGTTCCGCGCCGCCGACAAGGCCGCAGAAACGCGTTTGGCCGACAAGCGGATGGTCCGCCAGCTTCTTCAGCCGCTGCTCGAACAGCGGCATCAGGGTGCGGACATGGCTGAGAATATCGCGCTTCTGGTAGATTTCGATGGCCTTCACACCCAGCGCGCAGCTCAGCGGATGGCCGCCATAGGTGAAGCCGTGGGCGAAGCTGCCGAGTGTGGCGCTGTGGTCGACATAGGACTGGTAGATGTCTTCCGGCACCATGACGGCGCCCAGTGGCGCATAGGCAGCGGTGAGCTGCTTGGCCGCGGAAATCGTCTTCGGCTTCATGTTGAGCGTCTGCGAACCCCACCAGTTGCCGGTGCGGCCAAAGCCGGTGATGACCTCGTCGGCGATCAGGATGATGTCATGCTCGTCCAGCACCGCCTGGATCGCCTCGAAATAACCCTTCGGCGGAACGATGACGCCACCGGCGCCCATGACAGGCTCGGCAATCATCGCCGCGATCGTGTCCGGCCCTTCGCGCTCGATGAGGTCGCGCAGCGACTTTGCCGTGCGGGCAACGAAGTCACCCTCGCTCTCGCCGTCTGCGCCGAACCGGTAGTAATGCGGGCAATCGGTATGCAGCACGCGGTCGACGGGCAGGTCCCAGCCATTGTGGTTGCCAGGCAGGCCGGTCAGCGATGCCGCCATGACGGTCACGCCGTGATAGGCTTTGACGCGCGAAATGATCTTCTTCTTGTTGGGCCGGCCAAGCGCATTGTTCATGTACCAGGCGAGTTTCACCTGCGTGTCGTTGGCCTCCGAGCCGGAAGAGGTGAAAAACACTTTCGAGATTGGAACCGGAGCGATTTCCTTAAGCTTTTCAGCAAGTTCGACGACGGGTTCGCTGCTTTTGGCGCCGAATATGTGATAGAAGGGCAGGGCGCGCATCTGCGCTGTCGCCGCCTCTATCATCTCCTCGTCGCCGAAGCCGAGGCCCGCGCACCACAGCCCGGACATGCCCTCGATATAGCCGCGGCCTTGCGTGTCGTAGACATAGATGCCTTCGCCGCGCTCCATCACCACCGCGCCCATCGTCTTCAGCTTGTGGATCGGCGTATAGGGATGAAGCAGGGCTTCGACGTCACGGGTCTGGAAATTAGTGAGGGGGGTCTGACCGAGCATGCGCGGCTCCTTTAAGCGAACTAGGCTCAGGCTAGTCGCTTGGAACGCAACACGCAAAACTCTTCGCCTCTTGGGTCAAACGGTTGAGGTCGATGGCCTACCGCAAGACCCCGAAGCAATCACGCAGCCGTGGCGAACGCGTCGGCCAGGCCGGCATAGGCGGCGGCAATGCCGGCTATGGGGCTTTTGCTCTTGGCCGCCGTCTCGACGCGTAGCTGACCGCCATTGAGCGGCATGGTCATCACGAGAAACTGCCGCTTCTCGCCATCGCCGACAAAAGCGGCAGCGGCGTGATGCGGTTCATTTCCTTCATCGACCCGCATCTTGAACAGGAGCGTGCCATTGACGGCGTCGAGGGCGCCGCGGATCACGGTCTCGAAATCCTGTTCGGATATGGGTTTACCTTTTGCGGGCAGCTCCGTGGCGTTCTCCGACACGACGTTTACAAGCTTCTCTGCTACAGGTTGCTTGGACATGCGAAACCTCATCGTATTTCGCCAGTTTCACCCCACCGCCAAGAAGGATCAGCGGTTACAATGGCCGGATTGTGACGAAAACGCTACCGGCAATGTTAGCAAATCATCTTGGCTGTACTTGAGGTCTTACGCATAAGCCCAAAGATCGAATTCGAATTCTGGACGAGATTCTAAGCAAATTCAAAGCGTTAGGGTGTCCTTTGGGTGTCCAGCAATATGCGCGGTACTCTAGGCAATTCGGCTAAGAGCGCTGGCCTAACGCGAGGTCACCACTGGACAATCCGACAGTTCCTTCCACAATGGCCCAAACAACAATGGGAGGGATTGGAATGCTTGGATTGATGCAGGAATGGCCGCTGCTCTGCCACAAGTTACTCGATCATGCCGGCATCCAGCACCCGCGCCGCGAGGTCGTTTCACGCTCCATCGAAGGGCCGATCGTTCGCACGACATTTTCCGATATCCGCACCCGCGCGCTCAAGGTCGCCCAGCGACTGGAACGTGACGGCTATGGCGTGGGCGACCGCATCGCCACGCTGGCCTGGAACACGGCGCGCCACATCGAGGCGTGGTACGGCATCATGGGCGTCGGCGCAGTTTATCACACGCTCAACCCGCGCCTTTTCCCCGAACAGATCGTCTGGATCATGAACCACGCCGAGGACAAGGCGATATTCGTCGACCTGACGTTCCTGCCGCTGGTCGAAAAGATCGCCGCAGCCGTGCCGTCGCTCAAGCAGGTCATCGTTCTGACCGACAAGGCGCATATGCCCCAGACCGCCTTGCCCAACGTGGTCGCCTACGAGGAGTGGTTGGCCGAGGCCGATGGAGATTTCCAATGGAAAAGCCTCGATGAAGGTGCGGCTGCCGGCATGTGCTACACCTCCGGCACAACGGGCGAGCCGAAGGGCGTGGTCTACAGCCACCGCTCCAATGTGCTGCACGCCATGATGGCCGCCATGCCCGACGCCATGGGCATCGCGTCGAAGGATGTGATCCTTCCGGTCGTGCCGATGTTCCACGCCAATGCCTGGGGGCTTGGCCAGAGCGCACCGATGATCGGCGCAAAGCTGGTCATGCCCGGCGGCAAGATGGACGGCGCTTCGATCTACGAACTGCTCGACACCGAGAAGGTGACCTTCACCGCTGCCGTGCCGACGGTCTGGCTGATGCTGCTTCAATATCTGGAGGAAACCGGCAAGAAGCTACCTTACCTGAAGAAGGTCGTCATTGGCGGTTCGGCCTGCCCGCGCGCCATGACCAAGAAATTCCAGGAAAACTATGACGTCGAGGTGATCCATGCCTGGGGCATGACCGAGATGTCGCCGCTCGGCAGCCTGTGCACGATGAAGCCGGAATATGCGGACCTTGAAGGCGATGAAAAGCTGAACATCGAGGAAAAACAGGGCCATGCGCCCTTCGGCGTCGAGATGAAGGTGACCGACGACGAAGACAAGTCGCTTCCCTGGAACGGCAAAACCTTCGGCCGCCTCAAGGTGCGCGGTCCGGCTGTGGCTGCGGCCTACTATGGCGGTGCCGGTAAGGAACAATTCGACGAGGAGGGCTGGTTCGACACAGGCGACGTCGCCCATATCGACGCCAACGGCTATATGCAGATCACCGACCGGGCCAAGGACGTCATCAAGTCCGGCGGCGAATGGATTTCCACCATCGACCTCGAAAATCTCGCGGTCGGGCATCCGGATGTTGCCGAGGCGGCGGTCATCGGCGTGCGTCATTCCAAGTGGGACGAACGGCCATTGCTGGTGATCGTGCGCAAGCCCGGCAAGGAGCCGGAAAAGTCCGACATCCTTGGCTTCATGGACGGCAAGGTCGCTAAGTGGTGGATGCCCGACGATGTCGCTTTCGTCGACGAGATACCGCATACGGCAACCGGCAAGATCCAGAAAACGACGCTTCGCAAGCAGTTCAGCGAGTACCGGCTTCCTACAGATACGGAGGCAGTCGGGTAGACCCAAGCTGAATATGCGAGGCTTCTACGGCGCTACGAAACGCTTTATTGAAGCGCCAATGGAATCGACCTGCGGCGCAAGCACATGAGAGCATATCTGGAACGACGGACGGCAAGGACCGCCGGCTGGTCGCGGTGGCTGGCGAGCTTCTCGGCGGTGCTGTTCATCGTCGCCGGCCTTGCGCACCGTTACGGCCTGCTGGAAACGCCGGTCTTTCTGGTGGTCCTGGTGCTTGTGGCTGCGCTTGCGATTTGCGCGCTGGCTTTCGCGGCCTTTGCCTTTTCGCGGGTGTGGAACAATGGCGATCTGGGCGGTGGCGACCTCACCTGGGGGACGATCGTCGCGCTGGTGGTGCTGGTGCCATATCTGGTCATCGGCTATCGCGGGGTCATCTACCCGCAACTCAACGACATTTCCACCGATCTGGACGAGCCGCCGGCGCTGACGCTGGCAGCTAAAGCGCGCGCCGCCGACATGGATGCCATCACGCCTTTCACGCCTGAACGCCGAAAGCTTCAGACGGACAAATACCCGGATGTCACGGGCCGGCGCTATGAACTGCCCTTCGACCGCACGCTTGAGGCGGTGGAAGCCGTGGTTGCGCAGGAAGGCTGGAAACGGGAGGGCCCGAAGCCTGATGCGGAAGGGCAGAGCGAGGTTACGGTGGAGGCGCTGGCCTTCACCACCATCCTTGCCTTCCCCATCGATGTTGCCGTCAGGCTGATCGATGAAGGCGACACCACCTATGTCGATATGCGTTCGGCATCGCGCTACGGCAAGCACGATTTCGGCGATAATGCCGCCCGTATCACTGCATTTTTCGAAGCGCTCGATACCGAGGTTGCGACACTTTCGGGAACTGTTCCGGTCGTGCCCGCCCCATAGAAGGTAGCTCAGGCCGGCGCGAAAATGGCGTCGATTGAGGGTTCGTTCTCGGTAACCGCGGCGCCGCGCGCGACAAGATCCTCGAGATGAGCCAGCACCGAGAGGCCGGCTGCCCCATGCAGGCGCGGGTCCGTGTCGCGATAGATTGCAGCGACGAGATCGGGAATCGAGCGGTCTCCAGACCTCAGCCGCTCGAGGATCGCGCGCTCACGCATTTTCCTATGTGCTTTCAGCCCGCGCATGAAGGGTTGCGGCTTAGTCACTGGCCCGCCGTGACCGGGCAGAAGCAGGCGATCATCGCGCGCCAAAAGCTTGTCGAGCGAAGCCATGTAGTCCGTCATCGCTCCATCCGGCGGCGCGACGATGGTGGTTGCCCAGGCCATGACATGATCGGCGGAAAACAGGATGCCGGTTCCCTCCAGCGAGAAGGCGGCATGGTTGGCTGCATGGCCCGGCGTCAGAACCGTGCCGATGCGCCAGCCGTCACCTTCGACGATGTCGCCGTCGCGCAAAACAAGATCAGGCTTGAAGTCTATATCGCCACTGGCGTCGAGCGGATTGATTTCGCCGATCCGCAATGGGCGCGCGGCACGATGCGGCCCTTCCCCAGCCGTCGTCGCACCGGTTTCGCGGGCAAGGCGTGCCGCCAGCGGAGAATGGTCTCGATGGGTGTGGCTGACGAAGATGTGGCTGACGGGGCGACCGGAAATTGCCCTGATCAGAGCATCGTAATGGGCATCGTTTTCGGGACCAGGATCGATGACGGCCAGCGTGTCCTGCCCGATGATGTAGCTGTTCGTGCCGTAAAAGGTGAAGGCGCTAGGATTGTTGACGGTCAGCCGCGCTACTCCCGGAGCAATCTCCACCGGCTGTCCGTAATGAGGCTCGAACTTGGTATCGAAACGCATGGCCATCGATCTGCTTTCCCGGCGGCGGTGTAAAACCGTCAAAACTGTCTGCCGCTTAGCACGTCAGGCAATATACGCAAACCCGAACGAATTTCGGTCGGCTGACCTCAAAGCCTGGCAGTTCAGGCGGGTTTCCTGGCGGCGATCGGGTCAGATGCCTGCACCATCGATGTCCCGGCGGCGAGATATGTTCCGGTGATCAGAAACACCACCATCATCGTATCCAGAATATCGTGACCCAGGATGATGTTGGTCAGGCCGGAGATCATGTAGGTGACGACCAGTATGACGAGCACGGTCGCACCAAATCTTTCGACCTCGTCGCGACTGTCCCGGAAACATCGAACAGCGGTGGCCGTGGCTGCAGCGAATATTGCCAGCAGTGTGAGCAGGCCGATCAATCCGGCTTCGACGGTGACGGTTGCGAAGCCGTTGTGAAAATGTGTGAAGGTGAAATCGAGACCGTACTGATCCCGCAGCCCGGTGGTTATCAACTTGCGCGTCGATCCCATCCCGTAACCGATGAACGGGCGTTGCTGGACCAGATCAAGCGCCATTTCCCAGAGTGAAAGCCGCACGCCGAGCGACGTTTCCTGCTGGGAATTCACGGTCAGCTTGTCCCAGTCGGCGGCGACCCTGCCCATCCGGTCCATGACGGTCGGGGCGCCTGCGGCAGCGATCGCCACGAAAATCGCGACGATGATTACGGCATTTCTCGGCGAGATGTATCGCGAAAGGGTCCGCCGATAGATCCAGAGGATGGCAACCGTTACCACGAAACTGCTGATCCACAGGGCACGGCTTCCGGAAAAAATCAGGCCGATCCATGAAGCTGCAAATGCGCCGGCCAAAGGAAGCGTAAGTTTCTTTTCCTGAAGGAAAAAGATGCCGGCAAGCGAGACCGCGCCGGTGAGGCCAATCACCGTGGCGAAAACGATCGGGTTTCCTGCTCCGCCCCAGGCCCGTTCACCCAGGTAGTAATACTGAAACGCGGCGACCACGAGCCCCGCATAACACGCGACCATGCTGGCCAGCACGGTGGTGCGGGCAACGTCTACCTTGTTCGAAATGCTCCACAGGGAATAGGAAAATGGAAAGAGAAGAAGGGTTGCGAGGCGCAGCAGGTGCCGCGTATCGCCAAATGTCTCACTGTTCCAGAGAGTGGAGACGGTAATGACGAGACAATAGGCGAAAAGCACAATCGCCATCACCCACATGGCCCTGTCGCGGCTGAACTTGCGCCGGCCCGTCACGATCTCGAACAGGCACCACAAAGCACCGCCGTGCCAGATGAAGCTGACCGCCGAGCCGGCAGCCGGAGGTGTGGCAAAGCAAAGGAATGTGAAGAGCTTGTTGACGGATCGGTAGTTCAGGAGATCTTTCGAAAACACGAAGCTGTTCCGGTATCGAGAATTGAGCCGCAGCCCGAGCGTTTCGTGACAGTTTTACTCACATCTGCCGTCTTGCATATCAACTGCCATGAGGCCGGCGACAGCGCAATGCAATTCCCAGTCTTCACCTGCGGCCTATTTGCGTATCCATGCCTTGGGGCAGGTTGATTTCGGGTAAGAGAACAGGATTCCAACAGGCCGCCCGAATGCGCACGTTCCAATCGCGTGTGCGGGCAAATTTGGTAGCGTTCTCCTTGAGCGCAAGGCGTTTTGTGAGAAAATTCCACCAAATTCAGAATATTGCCGTCGCAGGCTTCGCGAGCGGACAAATTTCAAAGGCCTCCGATGCTTGCCAAGCTATCCCACCTCGATCGGCTCGAAGCCGAAGCGATCCATATATTCCGCGAGGTGGCGGCGACCTTCACCAAGCCGGTCATGCTCTACTCCGTCGGCAAGGATTCGTCGGTGCTGCTGCATCTGGCGATGAAGGCGTTTTATCCGGCCAAGCCGCCGTTTCCCTTCCTGCATGTCGACACCACCTGGAAGTTCCGCGAAATGATCGAGTTTCGCGATTCCATGGCTGAGAAGCTGGGCTTCGACCTTCTCGTCCATATCAATGAAGACGGTGTCCGCGACGGCATCAACCCGTTCGACCATGGCTCGAACACGCATACCCATGTGATGAAGACGGTGGGCCTGCGCCAGGCGCTCGACAAATACGGTTTCGATGCGGCCTTCGGCGGTGCGCGTCGCGACGAGGAAAAGTCGCGCGCCAAGGAGCGCATTTTCTCGTTCCGCAATGCGAGCCATGCCTGGGACCCGAAGAACCAGCGCCCGGAGATGTGGAAAATCTTCAACACGCGCGTCGCAGCGGGAGAATCGATCCGCGTCTTCCCGCTGTCGAACTGGACCGAACTCGATATCTGGCAATATATTTTGCAGGAAGATATCCCCATCGTGCCGCTGTATTTCGCCAAGGAACGCCCGGTCGTCGAGCGCGACGGCATGCTCATCCTGCGTGACGATGATCGCATGAAGCTGCGGCCCGGCGAGAAGGTCGAGAATCGTCTCGTCCGCTTCCGCACCCTTGGCTGCTATCCGCTGACCGGCGCGATCGAATCCAATGCCGACGATCTCGACGGCATCGTCAGCGAAATGCTGATCGCCCGCACGTCCGAACGTCAAGGCCGCCTGATCGACCGAGACGAAGCCGGTTCGATGGAAAAGAAGAAGCGCGAAGGGTATTTTTGAGTATGCGCCACATCATGGCCGAAAATCTCGTCGCGACAGACACGGTGCGCGAATACCTGGCAAGCCAGGAACAGAAGTCATTGCTGCGATTCCTAACCTGCGGATCGGTCGATGACGGCAAGTCGACGCTGATCGGCCGCCTGCTTTCCGACACCAAGCAGATTTTCGAGGATCAGCTCGCGACGCTGGAGCGCGACTCGCGCAAGCACGGCACGACCGGTGACGATATCGACTTCGCGCTGCTGGTCGACGGGCTGGAAGCCGAGCGCGAGCAGGGCATCACCATCGATGTTGCCTACCGCTTCTTCGCCACGCCCAAGCGCAAGTTCATCGTTGCCGACACGCCGGGTCATGAGCAGTACACGCGCAATATGGCGACTGGCGCCTCCACCGCCGACCTCGCCATCGTGCTGATCGATGCGCGTCAGGGCGTTCTGCGCCAGACGCGCCGCCATTCCATCATCGCCTCGCTGCTCGGCATTCGTCACATCGTGCTGGCGGTCAACAAGATCGATCTGGTCGGCTTTGACCGCAAGGTGTTCGAGCGGATCGTGGCCGAGTATTCGGAGTTCGCCAAGGATCTCGGTTTCGAGAGCATCGCACCTATCCCGATGTCGGCACGCTATGGCGACAACGTCACGCGGCGCTCCGAGAAGCTGGGCTGGTATGCCGGACCGACGCTGGTCGAGCATCTTGAAACCGTGGACGTCGATCGCGCTGCGATTGAGAAGCCGTTCCGCTTTCCGGTGCAATATGTGAACCGCCCGAATCTGGATTTCCGTGGCTTTGCCGGCACTGTCGCCTCCGGTTCGATCGCGCAGGGTGACGAGATTGTTGTCGCCAAGTCCGGCAAGTTCTCCAAGGTCAAGCGCATCGTCGCAAGCGGTGGCGACCTGAAGCAGGCCGTCGAAGGCCAGGCGGTTACCATCGTTCTGGAGGATGAGGTCGAGGTTTCGCGCGGCAATCTTCTGGTCGCACCGGGTGCGCGTCCGCAGGTGGCCGATCAGTTCACTGCAAACATCGTCTGGTTTGACGAGCAGGCGCTACTGCCGGGACGTTCCTACATCCTGCGCACCGAGACGGATCAGGCCAACGCCACCGTCACCGATTTGAAATACCGCTTGAACGTCAATGACTTCGCGCATGAGGCGGCGAAGTCGCTCGAGATGAACGAGGTCGGCGTCTGTAATATTTCGGCCCAGTCGCCGCTGGCTTTCGACACCTTTGCCGAGAACCGCACCACTGGTGCATTCATCCTGATCGACCGGCTGACCAACGCGACCGTCGGCGCCGGTATGATCCTGCACACGCTGCGCCGCGCCGATAATATCCACTGGCAGTCGCTGGATGTGACGAAGCATTCCCGCGCTGCCGCCAAGCATCAGAAGCCGACTGTGCTGTGGTTCACCGGCCTGTCAGGCTCCGGCAAATCGACCATTGCAAACCTGCTCGAAAAGAAGCTGCACGCCACCGGCCGCCACACCTACATCCTCGACGGCGACAATGTTCGTCATGGGCTCAATCGCGATCTCGGCTTCACCGAGGCCGATCGCGTCGAGAACATCCGCCGCGTGGCGGAAGTGGCGAAGCTGATGGCCGACGCCGGTCTGGTCGTGCTGGTGTCCTTCATCTCGCCGTTCCGTGCCGAGCGCCAACTGGCGCGCGAACTGCTGGAGGAGGGTGAATTCGTCGAGGTGTTCGTCGACACGCCATTCGAGGAATGCGCCAGCCGCGATCCGAAAGGGCTCTATGCACGCGCGTTGAACGGCGAGATCAAGAACTTCACCGGTGTCGATTCGCCATACGAAGCACCGGAAAAGCCGGAAATCCACTTGCAAACGCTCGGCAGAACGCCTGAAGAGATGGTAGATGTACTCGAAGGCTGGCTGAGTGAGCGTGACATTGCAGATCAACAATACGACGACGGCGGCGGTATCTGACGACGAAGCGATCCTAGCTGTCTTCGAGCGGCTGGCGCTGGATGCCGGCCGGGTCATCATGGAAGTCTTCCATTCGAAGATGTCCGTCGAAGAGAAGGCGGACTGCTCGCCCGTCACCGAGGCCGACCGCGCTGCCGAAAAGCTGATTCTCGAAGGGCTGCGCGCCGAATTTCCCGACATTCCCTGTGTTGCCGAGGAAGAGGCCTCCGAGGGCATCGAGGCGCCTGCTCTGGGACGTGCCTTCTTCCTGATCGATCCGCTCGACGGGACGAAGGAATTCGTCAAAGGCAATGCCGATTTCACCGTCAACATAGCCCTGATACGCGGTGACGTGCCGGAGATCGGCGTGGTCTACGCGCCGTGCAGCGGGCGGTTCTTTTCAGGCCGGCCGGGCAGGGCCGAAACGATTGCCGTCGGCGATGACCTGACGATCGCCGGCCGCCGTAAGATCGCCGTGCGGGACGGGCAGATGCCATTGACCATCGTCGCCAGCCGTTCGCACCGGACGCCGGAGACCGACGCATTCATCCGCAAGATCGAGGCAGCGGAGATCGTCTCGGTCGGCTCGTCGTTAAAGTTTTGCCTGTTGGCCGCGGGCGAGGCGGATGTCTATCCGCGCTTCAGCCGCACCATGGAATGGGACACTGCGGCTGGCGACGCCATCCTGCGTGCCGCCGGCGGCACCACCAAGACCACCGACGGCAAGCCGCTGATCTATGGCAAGCGCAACCAGGCGCATGATGCCGATTTCGCCAACCCGTCCTTCATCGCGACGGGCCGGGTTTCCGGCGCGCCACTATTCTGAACGCGCCGGCGGGCCGGATTACTCGGCCGCGTGCTGTGCCGATTTCGAGGCGATGAAATCGCTGATCGTGCTGATGATGCGGTCCTGATCTTCAGCCGACAGATAGGCGTGCATCGGCAGGCACAGGATGCGCGTGGGCAGCGCTTCCGACACCGGCAGGCCGCCGGGGGCAACTGGATAATCCCTGTAAGCCACCTGCTGATGCAGCGGCTTCACGTAATAGATCACCGACGGAATGCCCTTTTCCTGCAGATGCGCTTTCAGCGCGTCGCGGTGCGGGGTCTCGATGGCGTATTGCGCCCAGGCCGAGCGGTGGCCTTGCGGGACGTGGGCGACCTTAACGACATTGTGCAGGCCATCACGATAGCGCTGGGCGACCTTCTGGCGGGCAATCATCTCGTCTTCGAGGATGGCCAGCTTCTCGATCAGGATCGCCGCCTGCAGTGTGTCGAGGCGCGAATTCAAGCCGACATGGACGTTGTCATACTGGGTCTCGCCCTTGCCGTGGAAGGCGAAGGAGCGCAGGCGCGCGGCAAACTCGTCGTCATTGGTGAACATCGCGCCGCCGTCGCCATAGCAGCCGAGCGGCTTGGCGGGGTAGAAGCTGGTCGAGGCGACCTTGCCGAAGGAAGCGCACATCTTGCCGTCGATTGAGCCGCCGATGGCCTGGGCGGCGTCTTCGATCACCAGCAGGTTCTCGCGCTCGGCGATCTCGGCGATTGCCGCGTAATCGGCGCCAAGCCCGAACAGATCGACCGGGATGATGGCGCGCGGCTTGAGACGGCCTTCAGCCTTGATCATGGCGATTGCAGCTTCAAGGCTGGCAATGTCGATGTTGTAGGTCTCGGCATCGACATCGATGAACACCGGTTCGGCCTTTGCCAGTGCTACGACTTCGGCCGTGGCGGCGAAGGTGAAGCTCGGCACGAACACTGCGTCGCCGGGGCCAATACCGGAGGCGAGCAGGGGAAGAAGCAGCGCGTCGGTGCCATTGGCGCAGGCGACAACGTTCTTCACGCCGACGTAAGCCGCAAGCTTCTGCTCGAATTCGGTGACCTGCGGTCCGAGGATATATTTGCCCTCATCGACGACACGGTCGATGGCGGCGTCCAGACGGTCGCGGATTCTGTCGCGCTGCGCGCCGAGATCGATGAATTGCATAGGTGCTCCGAAGTCCTGTTTTTCGGGATATAGGGCGGCTGATAGCAGAGTTGAACCGGGCGAGAAAGATTGGCTCGCGCATGGCTGCCCGGCGGACGGTGCAGGCTCGTTACCGGCGGCAACGAATTTTGCCGACAAAGTGACCGGAAATGAGGCAGCAATTGCCGTTCGGCAGGCTTGAGCCGGGCTCTTTTACGCTAAGGCGAAATATAATGTGATCGGACCCGCAGGCCTATTCGATCTCATGCCGCCAGGGTGGGTTCGCGCCTGCACGGGAAACCGTAATCGCCGCAGCTTTGGAGCCAAGCGTCAACGCCTCGTGAATTGCGGTGTCCGAAAGCTCTTCCAACCCGTCCTTGGTCAGCACGCCTTGATCATGGAGCGAGGCAAGGATGCCGGCGTTGAAAGTGTCGCCGGCCCCGACCGTATCGACCACAGTGACGCGGTTCGGCTTCACCGAAACGGTGTGGCGCTTGGTGTAGCCGGTCGCGCCTTCGGCTCCGCGCGTCACCACGATGAGCTTCGGGCCGCTTTGCAGCCAGTCGTGGATAAGGTCCTCCTGCGGTCCTTCATGCCCGAACCACGAAAGATCTTCGTCGGACAGCTTAACGATATCAGCCATCGCCATCATGCGGCGGATACGGTCGAGATGCTTTTCCTTGTCGGGAATGAAGCCGGGGCGGATGTTGGGGTCGAGCATCGTCACGCGGCGATCGTGCTCGCGGCGCATCAGCGCCTCGTAGGCGGAACCGGAAGGCTCGGGTATCAGGCTGATCGCGCCGAACAGCATGGCGTCTATATCGTCTTCAAATACCGGAAGATCGGCCTCCGTCAGCATCCGGCCGGCGGTGTTCTCGTCATAGAAGGTGTAGGTGGCGTGGCCGTCGGCGAGACGGACGAAGGCAAGCGTTGTCGGGCGCGAAGAGACGTCGGCATAGCGCGAGCCGACATTGCTCGATGCCAGTACGTCGCGGATCTGCTGGCCGAAAAGGTCCGACGACAGGCCCGAGAAGAATTCGACCGGAACGCCAAGCCGCCCGAGTGCGATGGCCGAGTTGAAGACGGCGCCGCCGGCATAGGGCGCGAAGGACGGCTCGCCGGCCGTGCTTTCACGCGGCAGCATGTCGATCAGGGCTTCGCCGCAACACAGGATCATGCTCGTTTTCTCGCTTGTCAGTAAAAGAAGTGGTTATGGCCGAGAGCGCCGGAATAAGCCCGGTGCGCATCAACCGCAAGATGGGGGAGGCGGGGTGGCATCTCGTCACGCGCCCTTCGATGAAGTGGTGGCTGCGCCGACGAGAAAGCGCTCGGAAAGCGGCAGGCTGGCGCCGCCAAGCGCGCGGGCGTTGATGCCCACCGTTCCCTCGCGGATATCGGGAACCTGCAAGCCCTCGACATTGATCTCGGAAAGCGCCTGCCTGACCGCATCGACCAGCCGCTTCCTGACCGCAGTCGGCATCCAGCCGTCGATCACCGCGGCCTCGAAATCGATGACGGCGGAAGACGAGACGATCGTATAGGCCAGCGCATCGGCGGCGCTGGCGATCCACTGGTCGAGCTCGGCGCCGATATCGCCCCAGTCATTGGGCGATGTCCACAGGAAGGAAGCATCGACATCGCGCGCAAGCAGCGCCTTCTCAAGTATGGCGATGGACGCGACATTGATGAGCTGGGTGGCACGGCCGCCGGGGTTGGGAATAGGCATCGAGCCCAGAGCGCCGGCATTGCCCGTGCGCCCGCCATAGAGCGCGCCGTTGAGGACGATACCGCCGCCGGCGAAGGCTCCGATGTAGAAATAGATGAAATCTCGAAGGCCACCTGTATGCCCGAACACCAGTTCCGCGCCGCAGGCCGATGTCGCATCGTTCTGCAGATAGACCGGAAAGCCGCATTGCGCCTGGATTTCGGCACGGATGTCGCAGCGGCGCCATTCGTCCATGATCTCGCGCGGCGCGCCGGCGGTGTCGGCCCAGTTCCACAATTCGAAAGGCATGGCGATGCCGAGGCCGGCGACTCGCCGGTCCTGCTTGGGGTCAAGACTTGCGCGCATCTCGGCAATGCCTGTCATGGCGAACTGCACTGTCTCGCGCGGAGCCGGATAACGGTAGGAGTGCTGGCGCATCGACCGGATATTGCCGAGAAAGTCGATCAGCACCAGTTCGGCGCTGCGCCGCCCGATTTTCAGCCCGAGAAAATATGCGCCCTCCGGGTTCAGTGCCATCGGGATAGAGGGCTGACCGATCTTGCCGCGAATGGGTTCCTGCCGCAGCAGTAGCCCGTCCTCTTCCAGTTCGCGCATGATTACCGACACGGTCTGCGCCGACAGTCGCGTCATGCGGGCAATGTCGGTTTTGGCGAGGCTGCCATGCTGGCGCACGAGCGAAAGCACCAGCCGCTCGTTGTGATCGCGCATGCCGCTCTGGTTCGTGCCGCGATGAAAATGGCTGTCAGCCAAAAGGGGCGAATTGCGCCCGGGGTCGCCAGTCTCCACCCATCTTCCTCCCGTCATTCCTGATGTCTTTTTGCAGAAACAATGCGCAAGGCAAGGCCCTTTTGTCAATAATAAATAAGAGTGATTTAATTATTGACAGATCGGTTTGGCTGATGTTTTCTAGCGGCAGATGATCGGGGCGGGACAAGGTGCCTCGGCGTCTGTGTGACGATGTCCAAACGGCATTGGTTTGTTCTTACTGGGAGGAATACCGTGACCAAGATCGCATTCTTGAAGTCGACCGTTTTCGGCGCTGCCGCTGCCGCGCTCATGACTTTCGCAGCACCTGCGTCGGCCGCCGACGTAAGCGCCTGCCTGATCACCAAGACCGACACCAACCCATTCTTCGTCAAGATGAAGGAAGGCGCCACGGCCAAGGCCAAGGAACTGGGTGTCAATCTGAAAAGCTACGCCGGCAAGATCGACGGCGACTCCGAAAGCCAGGTTGCGGCGATCGAAAGCTGCATCGCCGACGGCGCCAAGGGCATCCTGATTGCAGCGTCCGATACCGCAGGCATCGTGCCCTCGGTCAAGAAAGCCCGCGATGCCGGACTGCTGGTGATCGCGCTCGACACGCCGCTGGACCCGCTCGATGCCGCCGACGCCACATTCGCCACGGACAATCTCGAGGCTGGAAAGCTGATCGGCGCCTGGGCTGCAGCGACACTCGGCGACAAAGCCAAGGATGCCAAGATCGGCTTCCTCGACCTGACGCCTTCGCAGCCCTCCGTCGACGTGCTTCGCGACCAGGGCTTCATGATCGGCTTCGGTATCGACCCGAAAGACCCGGCCAAGATCGGCGATGAGGACGATGCGCGCATCGTCGGCCACGACGTGACCAACGGCAATGAAGAGGGTGGCCGCAAGGCGATGGAAAACCTTCTCCAGAAGGACCCGTCGATCAACGTCATCCACACGATCAACGAACCTGCCGCAGTCGGCGCCTATCAGGCGCTCAAGGCTGTCGGCATGGAAGGCAATGTCCTGATCGTCTCCGTCGATGGCGGCTGCCCGGGCGTGAAGTCCGTGGCCGAAGGCGTGATCGGAGCCACATCGCAGCAATATCCGTTGCAGATGGCTGCACTCGGCATCGAGGCGATCGCCAACTTCGCCAAGGATGGCACCAAGCCCAAGCCCACCGAGGGCAAGGAATTCTTCGACACAGGCGTCAATCTGGTGACCGACAAGCCCGCCGAGGGCGTCAAGTCGATCGATACGAAAGAAGGCACGGCCAAGTGCTGGGGCTGATTGCGGCCTGAACCTTTCTTTGGATACCGGCCGGGACTTGATCACCGGCCGGATTGGGCGGACGATGGGAGCGCCGAGCGCGCTCCCTAATCCGGCGCAGACCGATGCGCGCTCAGCGAAAACTCCTGCGCATTTCTTGACGCAGGTGGGAGGAACAAATGGCTCAAGCCCAGGAATTCGAAAAGGTTCTCTCGAGCAGCGACACCAATGTCGCCTCTTTCGAGGATCATGGCGTTTCGGTGCTGAAGCGCATCCAGCACTTTCTGCATTCGACCCCGGCGGCTGTGCCGCTGATCGTTCTCATCCTGTCCGTAGCCATTTTCGGCATCGCGATAGGCGGACGCTTCTTTTCATCCTACACGCTCACGCTCATCCTCCAGCAGATCGCTATCGTCGGCATATTGGGCGCCGCGCAGACACTGGTGATCCTGACTGCCGGCATCGATCTCTCGATCGGCGTCATCATGGTTTTCTCCGCCGTGGTCATGGGCAATTGCGCCGTGACCTACGGCCTTCCGACGCCGCTTGCGGTTGCGATCGGCCTCGGCGTGGGTATGCTTTGCGGCCTGCTGAATGGCGCGCTCGTCGCGTATATGAAACTGCCGCCCTTCATCGTCACGCTCGGCACCTGGAACATCGTGATGGCCACGAATTTCATCTATTCGGCCAATCAGACGATCCGGGACGCGGACGTGGCAGCGCAGGCGCCGCTGCTTCACCTTTTTGGCGTCAACTTCAAAGTCGGGACCGCGGTTTTGACACTTGGCGTGATCGCGATGGTGGTTCTGGTGCTGGTGCTTTGGTACGTGCTGAACCACACGGCGTGGGGACGGCATGTCTATGCGGTCGGCGATGATCCGGAGGCGGCGAAGCTTTCGGGCATCCAGACCAAGAAGGTTCTGATGGCGGTCTATGCGCTGGCCGGCTTGATCGCTGCCTTTGCCGCCTGGGTCTCCATCGGCCGCAACGGCTCCATATCGCCGTCAGCTGCAGTCACCGACTACAATCTGCAGGCAATCACCGCGACGGTTATCGGCGGCATCTCGCTGTTCGGCGGACGCGGCTCAATCCTCGGCACGCTGTTCGGCGCGATGATCGTCGGCGTCGTGTCCATGGGTCTCAATATGCTCGGCGCGGACCCGCAATGGAAAGTCCTGCTGACCGGCATGCTGATTATCGGCGCTGTCGGCATCGATCAATGGATCAGGAAGGTTTCGGGTTAACATGGCCACTCAACCGCTTCTCACCGCCCGCGGACTGGTCAAGCGCTATGGCCGCGTGACCGCGCTAAACCAAGCCGATTTCGACCTCTATCCCGGCGAGATTCTTGCCGTGATCGGCGATAACGGCGCCGGCAAATCCTCGTTGATCAAGGCGATATCCGGTGCCGTGAATCCCGACGAAGGCGAGATCCGGCTCGAAGGCAAGCCCATCGCCTTCAAGTCGCCGATGGAGGCGCGTGATGCCGGCATCGAGACCGTCTATCAGAACCTTGCGCTTTCGCCGGCCCTGTCGATTGCCGACAACATGTTTCTGGGTCGCGAAATCCGCAAGCCGGGTTTCATGGGCCAGTGGCTGCGCATGCTCGATCGCCCGGCGATGGAAAAGCGCGCCCGCGACAAGCTGACGGAACTCGGCCTGATGACGATCCAGAATATCGGCCAGGCGGTGGAAACGCTCTCCGGCGGTCAGCGCCAGGGCGTGGCCGTGGCCCGTGCGGCGGCCTTCGGCTCCAAGGTCATCATCCTGGATGAACCGACGGCAGCGCTTGGCGTCAAGGAATCGCGGCGCGTGCTGGAACTCATTCTTGACGTGAAGCGGCGCGGTATTCCGATCGTCCTGATCTCGCACAACATGCCGCATGTCTTCGAGGTTGCCGACCGCATCCACATTCACCGGCTTGGCCGTCGTCTCTGCGTCATCGATCCCAAGGATTATACGATGTCGGATGCGGTTGCCTTCATGACGGGGGCAAAAGCCCCGCCGGAAGAAGCGCTGGCTGCGTAAAATCCGCGCGGCGCTTTGAATCGATTGAAAATCCTGACGGATCGACTAGATTGATTGCGGGAGGATGCTGGGACCCTGCCGTAAAGACGGGCTACCGATAACGCTCTAGAGGCGATATGACGCTTGCATCCACATCCGAGCTCCCACGGCCAATTTTGGAAAATTCCGACCCCAAGGCCCTTGCCGCAGAGATTCTGAAAGCCCTGCGATACAGGGTCGGCAAGGACGAGTCGGTCGCAACCCAATTCGATTGGCTGACCGCTTCCATTCTGGTGGTGCGCGACCGCATCATCGACCAATGGGTCAAGGCGACCAAGGAAGCCTATGACGAAGGCGCCAAGCGCGTCTACTACCTGTCGCTCGAGTTCCTGATCGGCAGGCTTATGCGCGACGCCTTCACCAATCTCGGCATGATGGAGAGCATGCGCGACGCGCTTGGCTCGCTGGGTGTCGAACTCGTTGTCATCTCCGCGTTGGAGCCTGACGCAGCACTCGGCAATGGCGGCCTTGGCCGGCTTGCAGCCTGCTTCATGGAGAGCATGGCGACAGTGGACGTGCCCGCGCACGGCTATGGCATCCGCTATGTCAACGGCATGTTCCGCCAGGAAATCCACGACGGCTGGCAGGTCGAACTGCCTGAAACCTGGCTCGACCACGGCAATCCCTGGGAATTCGAGCGCCGGGAGCGTTCTTTCGAGGTCGGTTTCGGCGGGGCGGTCGAGTCCATCACCACAAAGGATGGACGGTTGGAGCGCCACGTCTGGCGCCCGCAGGAGCGTATTCTGGCTGTCGCCTACGACACGCCTGTGGTCGGCTGGCGCGGAAACCGCGTCAATACGCTGAGGCTCTGGTCTGGCATGCCGGTCGATCCGATCCTGCTCGACACATTCAACGCCGGCGACCATATCGGCGCACTGCGCGAGAGCAACAAGGCGGATGCGCTGTCGCGCGTGCTTTACCCTGCGGATTCCAGCCCGGCCGGCCAGGAACTACGGCTGCGGCAGGAGTATTTCTTCTCCACCGCCTCGCTGCAGGACATCATCCAGCGCCATCTCAGCCAGTATGGCGAGCTGCATTCGCTGCCCGACAAGGCGGCGATCCATCTCAACGATACGCATCCGGCGGTCGCCGTGGCGGAACTGCTGCGGCTTCTGATGGATGTTCACGGCATCGATTTCGACGCCGCCTGGGACATCACCAAGCGCACCTTCGCCTACACAAACCACACGCTGCTGCCCGAGGCGCTGGAAAGCTGGCCGGTGCCGCTGTTTGAACGCCTGCTGCCGCGCCACATGCAGATCGTCTACGCGATCAACGCGCAGATCCTGCTGGAAGCGCGGGCGAAAGCGGATTTCGACGGCGAGCAGATCAGCCGCATCTCGCTGATCGAGGAGAATGGCGAGCGCCGCGTGCGCATGGGCAATCTCGCCTTCGCCGGCTCGCATTCGATCAACGGCGTGTCGGCGCTTCATACCGAATTGATGAAGGAGACGGTGTTCGCCGACCTTCACCAGCTCTACCCGGACCGTATCAACAACAAGACCAACGGCATCACGCCGCGCCGCTGGCTCATCCAGTGCAATCCGGGGCTGACGGGGCTGATACGCGAGGCGATCGGCGACAGGTTCCTCGACGATATCAACGCGTTGAAGGACCTCGACGCGCTGGCCGACGACGCTGCATTCCGCGAAAAATTCGCCGGCGTGAAGCGCGCCAACAAGGAGCGCCTGGCTTCTCTGGTGCTGGAACGGCAGGGGATAAAGGTCGATCCCTCTGCCATGTTCGATATCCAGATCAAGCGCATCCACGAATACAAGCGCCAGCTTCTGAACATCATCGAGGCGGTGGCGCTCTATGACCAGATCCGCTCGCATCCCGAACGGGACTGGATGCCGCGCGTAAAGTTCTTCGGCGGCAAGGCTGCACCCAGCTACCACAACGCCAAGCTGATCATCAAACTGGCCAATGACGTTGCCAAGGTCATCAACCGCGATCCGGCGGTCGGCGGGCTGCTGAAGATCGTGTTCGTGCCGAACTACAATGTCAGCACGGCCGAGATCATGATGCCGGCCGCCGACCTTTCCGAGCAGATTTCCACGGCCGGCATGGAAGCCTCGGGCACAGGCAACATGAAGTTCGCGCTGAATGGCGCGCTGACCATCGGCACGCTCGACGGCGCCAATGTCGAAATCAAGGAACAGGTCGGCGACGACAACATCTTCATCTTCGGCCTGACCACCGAGCAGGTCGCTGAGCGCCGCGCTGAAGGCTACAATCCGCGTGCAGTGATCGAAGCCTCGCCCGAACTGTCGCAGGCGCTCGCCGCGATCTCGTCCGGCGTGTTTTCACCTGACGATCCCAACCGCTACCGCGAGCTGATGTCGGGGCTCTACGAGCATGACTGGTTCATGGTCGCCGCCGATTTCGACGCCTATGCGGCAGCGCAGCGGCAGGTCGATGCCGTCTGGCGCAACAGCCCGGAATGGCACGCCAAGGCAATCCACAATGTCGCGCGGATGGGCTGGTTCTCGTCCGACCGCACCATTCGCCAATATGCCAATGAAATCTGGAACGTGCCTGCATGATGTGATTGCATGAAGCTGCCGGAAGAGCAGTGGGAGGGAACCTGAGAACATGAACAAGCCGCGCGCCAAAGCCGCGACGAATAAGCTGCCCGATACTGCCTCGGACAGTGATGTCGCGGCGATCGTGGCGGGCACTCATGGCAATCCCTTCGCCGTTCTCGGCATCCAGGAAGCAGAAAAGGGTTTTGTCGCCCGCTGCTTCGTGCCGCATGCCGAATTCGTCGCTGCCTTCACGCTGGCCGGCAAGGAGGTTGGCGAGCTGACACGCCGGCACGATGGCGGCTTCTTCGAAGGCAAGCTTTCCATCCGCAAGCGCCAGCCGCTGAAGTACCGCGCCCGCAATGCCGGCGGCGAGTGGTGGCTGACCGATCCCTACACATTCGGCCCGGTGCTGGGGCCGATGGATGATTATTTCATCGCCGAGGGCTCGCATCTCAGGCTTTTCGACAAGCTCGGCGCGCATCTTCTGTGGCACGAAGGGGCGTCGGGCGTGCATTTCGCGGTCTGGGCGCCCAATGCCCGGCGCGTCTCGGTTGTCGGCGATTTCAACGAATGGGATGGCCGCCGCCATGCCATGCGGCTTCGCCAGGACATCGGCATCTGGGAAATTTTCATTCCCGATATCGAGGCCGGGCGTTCCTACAAGTTCGAGATCATCGGCCCGAAGGGAGAGAACCTGCCGCTGAAGGCCGATCCGTTCGCCTTCCGCTCGGAATTGCGCCCCGCGACGGCTTCGGTCACCGCTGCGCCGCTCGCCCATGAATGGGGCGATGAAGCGCACAGGAAGCACTGGCGAAATGTAGATCCGCGCCGCGAGCCGATCTCGATCTACGAAGTCCACGCCGGCTCGTGGCAGCGCCGCGACGACGGTTCTTTCCTGTCATGGGACGAGCTTGCCGACCGCCTGATCCCCTATGTCGTCGACACCGGTTTTACCCATATCGAATTCATGCCGATCACCGAGCATCCCTACGATCCTTCATGGGGATACCAGACAACCGGGCTTTATGCGCCGACTGCACGCTTCGGTGACCCCGAAGGCTTTGCCCGCTTTGTCGATGGCGCGCATCGCGCCGGCGTCGGCGTCATCCTCGACTGGGTGCCGGCGCATTTTCCGGTTGATGCCCATGGGCTGGCGCATTTCGATGGCACGGCGCTCTATGAGCACGCCGATCCGCGCAAAGGCTTTCACCCGGACTGGAACACGGCGATCTACAATTTCGGTCGCCGCGAGGTCGTGTCCTACTTGGTCAACAACGCGCTGTTCTGGGCCGAAAAATACCATCTCGACGGGCTGCGCGTCGATGCGGTGGCGTCGATGCTCTACCTCGACTATTCGCGCAAGGCCGGCGAATGGATACCCAACGAGCGTGGCGGGCGGGAGAATCTGGAGGCCGTCAGCTTCCTTCAGAAAATGAACATCGCGGTCTATGGCACGCATCCCGGCGTCATTACCATCGCCGAGGAATCGACCTCCTGGCCGAAGGTTTCGCAGCCGGTGCATGAAGGCGGGCTTGGCTTCGGCTTCAAATGGAACATGGGCTTCATGAACGATACGCTGGAGTATCTTGCCAAGGAGCCGATCTACCGCAAACACCACCACGGCGAGATCACCTTCGGGCTGGTCTATGCCTTCAGCGAGAATTTCGTGCTGCCGCTGTCGCATGACGAAGTCGTGCACGGCAAAGGCACGCTGCTGACCAAGATGGCCGGCGACGACTGGCAGAAATTCGCGACCTTGCGCGCCTACTACGCCTTCATGTGGGGCTACCCCGGCAAGAAGCTGTTGTTCATGGGGCAGGAGTTCGCCCAGCGCGACGAATGGAGCGAGGAACGCCAGCTCGACTGGCACCTGCTCGACCATCTTCCGCATCGCCGCGTGCGCCAGCTCATCCGCGACCTCAACTATCTCTACCGCTCGCGGCCCGCTTTGCATGCGCGCGACTGCGAGCCGGAAGGCTTTTCCTGGCTGATTGCCGACGACAGCGCTAATTCAGTCTTCGCCTGGCTGCGCAACGCACCCGGCGGCGCGCCGATCGCCGTCATCACCAATTTCACGCCGGTTGCGCGCGACGATTACCGCGTGCCGTTGCCGACGGCAGGCAAGTGGCGCGAGGTGATGAACACCGACGCATCCGATTATGGCGGTTCGGGCAAAGGCAATGGCGGCCTGGTCGAGGCCGTTGCCGGCAAGGACGGTGCCGTTCACGCCACGATGCTTCTGCCGCCGCTGGCGACAGTTATGCTTGAGCTTGTTTTAGACTAGTGACTTGGGAGGGTTGCCATGGATACGAAAAGACCTCAACCGCTGGCGCGTGATGCCATGGCCTATGTGCTGGCCGGCGGCAGGGGTAGCCGGCTCAAGGAGCTGACCGACCGGCGGGCAAAGCCCGCGGTCTATTTCGGCGGCAAGACGCGCATCATCGATTTCGCGCTTTCCAACGCGCTGAATTCCGGCATCCGCCGCATTGGCGTTGCCACGCAATACAAGGCGCATTCGCTGATCAGGCATCTGCAGCGGGGCTGGAACTTCTTCCGGCCGGAGCGAAACGAAAGCTTCGACATTCTGCCGGCGAGCCAGCGCGTCTCGGAAACCCAGTGGTATGAGGGGACGGCCGACGCGGTCTACCAGAACATCGATATCATCGAGCCCTACGGACCGGAATACATGGTCATCCTGGCCGGCGACCACATCTACAAGATGGATTACGAACTGATGCTGCGCCAGCATGTCGACGCCAAGGCGGACGTGACCATCGGCTGCCTTGAAGTGCCGCGCATGGAAGCGGTCGGCTTCGGCGTCATGCATGTCGACGAGAAGGACAACATCATCTCCTTCATCGAGAAACCGGCCGACCCGCCCGGCATTCCCGACAAGCCGGATTTCGCGCTCGCCTCGATGGGCATCTATGTCTTCAAGACGAAATTCCTGCTGGATCAGTTGCGGCGCGACGCCAACGATCCGGATTCCAGCCGTGACTTCGGCAAGGACATCATTCCCTATATCGTCCAGCACGGTAAGGCGGTCGCGCATCGCTTCAACAAATCCTGCGTGCGGTCGTCGGCGGAAACGCAATCCTACTGGCGCGACGTCGGAACCATCGACGCCTATTGGGAAGCCAATATCGACCTGACCGACATCACGCCTGAACTCGATCTCTACGATCGCGACTGGCCAATCTGGACCTATGCCGAGTTGAAACCGCCGGCAAAGTTCGTCCACGATCAGGATGGCCGGCGTGGTTCGGCGATATCTTCGCTGATCTCGGGCGATTGCATCGTATCGGGCGCTACGCTGCGCCGAAGCCTCATTTTCACCGGGGCCCGGATCAGTTCCTATTCCACGCTCGACGATGTGGTGATGCTGCCCGACTGCAAGGTTGGCAGAAACGCCCATCTGAAGCGGGTCGTCCTCGATCACGGCGTGGAAATTCCCGAAGGGCTCGTTGTCGGCGAGGATCCGGTGCTTGACGCAAAACGTTTCAGAGTGTCGGAAAAAGGCATTTGCCTGATAACGCAGGACATGATCGACAGGCTCGAAACCTAGGGTATTCGCATGCAGGTGCTTTCCGTCACGCCGGAGATTTTTCCGCTGGTCAAAACCGGCGGGCTTGCCGACGTGACGGGCGCGCTGCCGCTGGCGCTGGCGGAGCAGGGCGTTGCTGTGCGCACGCTGGTGCCCGGCTATCCGGCGGTGATGGGCACCTTCAAGAAGAAAAAGGCTCTGCTGGCCTACCCGGAGCTACATGGCGGCAAGGCTTCGGTGCATGCCGCGACCATTCTCGGCCTCGATCTTCTCGTGCTGGACGCACCGCATCTGTTCGACCGTGTCGGCGGGCCTTACGGTGACGCGACCGGCGCGGACTGGCCGGACAACTGGCGAAGATTCGCGGCATTGAGCCAGGTCGGCGCCGATATCGCAGCGGGTGCGATCCCGGGTTACGCGCCGGATATCGTGCATGCCCATGACTGGCAGTCGGCGATGACGCTGGCCTATATGCGCTACGGCAAGGCAAGTGGCGTTCCCTCGGTCATCACCGTCCACAACCTCGCCTTTCAGGGCAGCTTTGCGGCATCGATCTTTCCGCAGCTCGGTCTGCCAGCCAACGCCATGTCGCTCGACGGCGTCGAATATTATGGCGGCGTCGGTTTTCTCAAGGCGGGTCTTCAGGCCGCTTGGGCGGTCACCACGGTCAGCCCGACCTATGCCCAGGAAATTCGCTCGCCGGCTTTCGGCATGGGGCTGGACGGGCTGATCAATCTGCGCGCCGGCGACCTGCACGGCATCGTCAACGGCATCGACACCGATGTCTGGAACCCGGCGACCGACCATCATCTAGCCGCGACCTACACCGCGAAAACGCTGAAGGCTCGCGCCGCCAACAAACGCGCGGTGGAAGAACGCTTCAACCTCGATCATGACAACAGTCCGATCCTCTGCGTGGTCAGCCGGCTGACCTGGCAGAAGGGCATGGACGTGCTGACGTCGACGCTGGATGATCTCATCGCCTCCGGCGCGCGGCTTGCCGTGCTCGGCTCGGGCGATCAGGGGCTCGAGGGCGCATTGCTGGGGGGTGCCGCGCGCCATCGTGGGCGGGTCGGCGTCGTTGTCGGCTATGACGAGGGGCTGTCGCATCTGATGCAGGGCGGCTGCGATGCGATCCTCATTCCGTCGCGTTTCGAGCCCTGCGGCCTGACCCAGCTTTACGGCCTGCGCTATGGCTGTGTGCCCATCGTTGCCCGCACCGGCGGCCTTGCCGACACGATCATCGACGCCAATGAGGCAGCACTTGCGGCTGGCGTGGCAACAGGCTTCCTGTTCGAGCCGGAAAGCGGCGACGCATTCCGACATGCTATTCGCCGCGCGGTAGCAAACTATGCCGAGCCTGCGCTCTGGTCCTCGATCCAGCGGCAGGGCATGAAAGCCGATGTTTCCTGGGATCGAAGCGCGCAGAAATACGTTCAGCTCTATCGATCGTTGACTTCCAAAAGGACTGCCTGACGCATGACGACAACTGTCGCGACAAAACCTTTCGCCGACCAGAAACCCGGCACATCCGGCCTGCGCAAGAAGGTGCCGGTGTTCCAGCAGCCGCATTATGCCGAGAATTTCATCCAGTCGGTGTTCGATTCGCTGGAAGGGTTTCAGGGCAAGACGCTGGTGATCGGCGGTGACGGCCGCTACTTCAACCGCGAGGTCATCCAGACGGCGATTGCCATGGCCGCTGCCAACGGCTTCGGCAAGGTTATGGTCGGGCAGGGCGGTATCCTGTCGACGCCGGCCGCCTCGCACGTCATCCGCAAATACAAAGCATTCGGCGGGTTGATCCTGTCGGCCAGCCACAATCCCGGCGGCCCGCACGAGGATTTCGGCATCAAATACAATATCGGCAATGGCGGCCCGGCACCCGAAAAGATCACCGACGCGATCTTTGAGAAGTCGAAGACGATCTCGCGCTTTCTCATCGCCGATATCGGCAAGGTCGATATCGACACGATCGGCAAGTCTGATGCAGCGGGGATGATTGTCGAGGTCATCGATCCCGTCGCCGACTATGCCGAGCTGATGGAAACCCTGTTCGATTTTGATGCGATCCGCAAACTGTTCAAGTCCGGCTTCCGCATGCGTTTCGACGCCATGCATGCCGTGACCGGGCCCTACGCCAAGGAAATACTGGAGAAGCGCCTCGGCGCGCCCGACCACACAGCGCGGAACTATCACCCGCTGCCCGATTTCGGCGGTCATCACCCCGACCCCAACCTCGTTCACGCCAAGCATCTCTATGATGAGATGATGGGACCTGACGCGCCCGATTTCGGCGCGGCGTCCGACGGCGACGGCGACCGTAACCTGATCATCGGCAAGGGCATCTTCATCACGCCTTCGGATTCGCTGGCCATGCTGGCGGCCAATGCGCATCTGGCGCCGGGCTACAAGGCGGGTCTGAAAGGCATCGCGCGCTCCATGCCGACCAGCGGTGCGGCCGACCGCGTTGCCGAAAAGCTCGGCGTCGGCATGTATGAGACGCCGACCGGCTGGAAGTTCTTCGGCAATCTGCTCGATGCCGGCATGGCGACGATCTGCGGCGAGGAAAGTGCAGGCACCGGCTCCGACCATGTGCGCGAAAAGGACGGGCTCTGGGCGGTGCTGCTGTGGCTGAACATCCTGGCGGTGCGCGGTGAGAGCGCCAAGGACATCGCCACCAAGCATTGGGCGACCTATGGCCGGAATTACTATTCGCGCCATGACTATGAGGAAGTCGAGTCCGACAAGGCCAATGCGCTGGTGGACGAGTTGCGCGCCAAGCTGGCGAGCCTGCCTGGTACGACGGTGCGCGGCCTGAAGATCGAGAAGGCCGACGATTTCGCCTATCACGATCCGGTCGACGGCTCGGTCAGCAAGAACCAGGGCATCCGCATCCTGTTCGAAGGCGGCTCGCGCGCGGTAATTCGCCTGTCGGGCACAGGCACCTCGGGCGCGACGCTGCGGCTCTATGTCGAGCGCTATGAGCCCGATCCGAAGCGTCATGATCTCGATACGCAGGAAGCGCTTGCCGATCTGCTCGGTGCCGCCGATGATATTGCCGGCATTCGCGCGCATACGGGGCGCAAGGGGCCGAGCGTCATCACCTGATGGGATCAGCGGATTTGAACCGTCCGGCGCCGCGTTTCGGCGCCGATATAGGCACGGACGGCATTCGCTTTTCCGTGTGGTCGGGCGCTGCCCGGCGCGTTTGGGTGTCGATCTTTGACGAGGATGGTGCGCGGGAACTGCAGCGCATCGAGCTTGAACCGCAGGGTGACGGCGTCCATTCGGTTTTCCTGCCCGGCCAGAAATCCGGTACGCGCTACGGCTTCCGGGCTGATGGAGACTATGCGCCGGAGCAAGGCCTGTGGTTCGATCCTGACAAGCTGCTGATGGACCCTTATGCGGTTGCCGTTGACCGGTCCTATGTCTTCGACCAGCGTCTTTCGGCGCGGCGAGGCGAGGGCGGCGATACGGCTCCGCTGATGCCGAAGGCCGTGGCAACGGCTCTTCCCGAGCCGGTTTCGCCCCATCCGCCGCTCTTCAAACCGGGTGGCCTGATCTACGAAGTCCCGGTTCGCGCCTTCACCATGCTGCACCCGGAAATCCCCAAGGAGCAGCGTGGCGCGATTGCAGCACTCGCCCATCCCGCGATTGTTAAACATTTTCAAAAGCTTGGTGTCGGCGCGGTGGAACTGATGCCGATCACTGCCTGGATCGACGAGCGTCACCTGCCGCCGCTCGGACTCAGTAATGCGTGGGGCTACAATCCGGTGACCTTCATGGCGCTCGACCCGCGTCTTGTTCCCGGTGGCATCGCAGAACTGCGCGAGACGGTGGCCGCGTTGCGCGAGGCAGGTATCGGGGTCATCCTCGATCTCGTCTTCAACCACACCGGCGAGAGCGATGAGCTTGGCCCGACGCTGTCGCTGCGCGGGCTGGATAATCAGGCCTACTACCGGCATGAATTCGATGGCCGGCTGGTGAACGACACCGGTACGGGGAACACTCTGGCCTGCGACCGCCCCATCGTTGAGGAGATGGTGCTCGATACGCTCCGCCATTTCGTCCGTCATGCCGGCGTCGATGGTTTTCGTTTCGATCTTGCCCCCATCCTCGGACGGACGGAAAGCGGTTTTGACGCCGATGCGCCTTTGCTCAAGGCCATGAACGAAGACGCCGAACTGGCCGACCGGGTGATGATCGCCGAGCCGTGGGATATCGGGCCGGGCGGCTACCAGCTCGGAAACTTCAAGCCGCCCTTTCTCGAATGGAACGACAAATACCGCGACGATATCCGCCGTTTCTGGCGTGGCGATCGCGGCATGATCGGCGCGCTGGCGACGCGGCTGGCTGGGTCTTCCGATGTGTTCTCGGGCGCGCAAACCAGCAGCGTCAATTTCATCGCCGCCCATGACGGCATGACACTGGCCGACCTGACCGCCTATGAGCGCAAGCACAACGAGGCCAATGGCGAACGGAACCGCGACGGCCACAACGAGAATTTGTCGTGGAACAACGGGGTCGAGGGTACGACCGAGGACCCGAAGATAATCGAGCAGCGCCGGCACGATTTGCGCGCTCTGCTCGCTACCCTGTTCGCCTCGCGCGGCACCATCATGCTGACCGCTGGCGACGAATTCGGCCGCACCCAGCGCGGAAACAACAACGCTTATGCTCAAGACAACGAGATAACCTGGCTCGATTGGGCAGGACGCGACATCGCGCTTGAAGATTATGCTGCGGCGCTCGCCATGTTGCGCAAAACGCATCCCGGCTTGCGCCAAGTCAATTTTCTGACCGGAAAACCGACTGCCGGTTTAGATATTCCCGATGTCCAATGGCTTGCCGAAAACGGGGATGAATTTGATGAGCACAGCTGGAACGACCCGGAACGTCGGCGGCTCACCATCGTGCTCGGTCAGGGTGATGGCATTTCAGGCCGCATCGCAGTGCTGAGCAACGGCGATCGCCGCGCGACCACATTTTCACTGCCTGCGCGCGACGGTTTCCAATGGCGCCCATTGCCGCCATCGAATGATATGCGTGTTGTGGAAAACGGCCTGCTTGTCAGCGGGCGCTCGCTGGTGTTTGTCGATGAAATAAAGGTCGACATTTCCTAAGTTTTTTCAGAGGAGTTGCGGATGACAAGCACGGTCAATAGCGATTGGTGGCGCGGTTGTGTTGTCTATCAGGTCTATCCGCGCTCCTTTCAGGACACGACCGGCGACGGCAGCGGCGACCTGAAAGGCATCACGCAGCGCATCCCCTACATCGCCTCGCTCGGCGTCGATGCGATCTGGCTGTCGCCGTTCTTCAAGTCGCCCATGGCCGATATGGGCTACGACGTTTCCGACTATTGCGCCGTCGATCCGATGTTCGGCACGATCGCGGATTTCGATGCGCTGATCGACGAGGCGCACAGTCATGGGCTGAAGATCATCATCGACCAGGTGCTTTCGCATTCGTCCGACCGGCATCCATGGTTTGTCGAAAGCCGGGCGAGCCGGGACAATCCGAAGGCCGACTGGTATGTCTGGGCCGACGCAAAGCCGGACGGAACCGCGCCCAACAACTGGCTGTCGATCTTTGGCGGGCCGGCGTGGGAATGGGATTCGACACGCCGGCAATATTACCTGCACAATTTCCTCGCCTCGCAGCCCGACCTCAATTTCCACAACCCGGATGTGCAGGCGGCGCTGCTGGAGACGGTTCGCTTCTGGCTGAAGCGCGGTGTCGACGGTTTCCGGCTGGATACGGTGAATTTTTATGTCCACGACAAGCTGCTGCGCGACAACCCGCCGATGCCGCAGGGCGTCGTCACCGACATTCCCGACACTAACCCTTACGGCTATCAGGATCATCTCCATGACAAGACGCAGCCGGAAAATCTGGAATTCCTGAAGCGTTTTCGCGCGCTGCTGGACGAATATGGCGGCCGCGCTGCGGTCGGCGAGGTGGGCGACGGCACGCGCTCGCTGCAGACGGTGGCAGCCTATACCGGCGGCGGCGACAAGCTGCAGATGTGCTACACCTTCGACCTGCTCAGCCCCGAATTCTCGGCCGAGCATGTGAAGAAGAGCGTGCTTGCCTTCGAAAATGCCGTGAAGGACGGCTGGGTCTGCTGGGCTTTTTCCAACCACGATGTCCCCCGCCACATTTCGCGCTGGGCCCAGCCTGGCGGCGACACCGATGCTGTGGCGAAGTTCGCCATAGCACTGCTCTCCTGCCTGCGCGGCTCGATCTGTCTCTATCAGGGCGAGGAGCTCGGACTTGAGGAGGCGGATATCGCCTTCGAGGATCTGCGCGATCCCTACGGCATCCGCTTCTGGCCTGGTTTCAAGGGCCGGGATGGCTGCCGCACGCCGATGGTTTGGGAATCAGCCGCGACCAATGCAGGCTTTTCCTCGGGAAAGCCGTGGCTGCCGGTGCCGGAAAGCCATCGTGAACGGGCAGTCGACGTGCAGGAACGTGCAGCATCTTCGGTGCTGGCGCACTACCGCGCTGTTCTGGCTTTCCGGCGCGAGCATCCGACGCTTGCCAGCGGCAGCATAGAGTTCCTCGATGCCGAGGGCGACGTCCTGGCTTTCCTGCGCGAAGCAGGAAACGAGAAACTGCTGTGCGTGTTCAATTTTGCGGAAGGACCGGCGGTGTGGAAACTGCCGGCGGAACTCGGAGCGGTGACGGCACTGGCGCTTCCCGGTTCGCAGGCAAGGCTTGACGCCGGTGGCGTCTCCCTGCCGGCGCTAGGTACTTTCGTCGGGCGATTGGATTAACCCGCTATTGCACCAGCACTGAACGTCCGCAGGTCGCGCCGTTGACTTGCACGTCTGCCTCTCCAACGCGGACGCCAAGCATCGTCAGCACATTGTAAAGCAAAGTGTCCAATCCGGGCGTAACGGCACCGAGTGTGTCACCGAGTGATTTCGTTACACCGGTGGGCACTCCGACCGGGATAATATCAAGCAACCTGGCTTCCAGTTTCAAATCGCCGAGCAGCGATTTGACAAGAGATGTGGTGAGATCGCGTGTCGAGACCTTCTGAATGGCCCGATCCTTGATCTGTTGATTGGTGAAGGTGAGCGTGGTGACGTTTTGGTTGTCGATTGCGGCGCGCGCCTCGACCCAAATGCTGACAAGCCCTACGAAGAGCACCTGCAAACTCACCACTTTCGTTTTGTCGCCTTTCGGCTTGGTACGGAAATCCTGCATTGCCGCGCTGCTGATGTCGGCAATCCGGATTTCAGCGACGCCTGGTCGGGCCGCAATCTTGACACGACGGCTGTCTGGTCCCGTTGGACAACTGATCTCTGTTAGGCTTGCTTCCGCATAGGCGAGGTCGGCATAGATGGGAAGGGTGATGAGCTGACCTACAAGGGGTTCCAGCCCTCCGCCAATACCGATTATCAACTTGATGCGTGTTTGGGCAGTACGAACGACTGCGCCGGTTTCGCCAATGGTATACCATGGAGAAGATTGTGGCGGTTCACCGATAGCCATGTCCAATTTGGCGGATGCCAAGCCAAGCACGCTGACGTTGAGATCTAGACCCAGTTGCTTCTTTCCATCGGCCATGACCAGGCCGGCCGTCAGCATCTGCAGGACGTTGACATCTGCAGAAAGGCCTGCCGGTCTTTGGCCAAGCCCCAGGCTGGCCGCCGAACCAAGGCCCAAAACTTTCTTCAACGGTACCGTCACGTTGGCGGAAGCCACTCCGGCGATCTTCTCGAGAGCAACTTTCGCAGCATTCTGCTGGCCGGGAATAGCGGCCATCGCCGAGACGATTTGGCCAACGGTCGCAGTTGAATTCAGTACATCCGAATAGGTGCCGGCCTTGATGTTCAGTTTTGTCGCCAGCGAATCCAGGAATGAGAAAACGCTGACGTCGGCACTGAGTAGCGCATTGTAATCCATGAGGCTCAAATTCACATTGCCGCCGACAAGTCCGGTCAACAAGGAGTTGAGGACACCGCCATCGAGAGACGCCAGCCGCGAGCCGACGGAGAACGCCGCTTCCGTCTTGGTTCCGGCTATTGCCTGTGTGGCAATAGTCGGTGGCGCAATGAGTGCGCCGGCGAAATAGCGTGCGCCGGTTTTCTTGAATGTGACTTTGACTGCATTGTAGGGCTGCGTGCCAGCCTGAAAGCGTGTTCCAACCGCCGCCGACGCGTTGGCAACATAGCGGCCGGGCGTTATCGTAACAGTTGGCTTGATGCCGTTGACCCCTGCGGGTGGTTGCGTGCCGACGCTGCCGACGACAATGTCGGTGATGCCGTTGTCGCGAAAGGTGGCGGTGACGGCGGCTTCTGCCTTCGAGAGATTGGCAGCCGCTGTAATTGCAGCGATATCAACCAGAGATTGTGCTTCGCGGCGCTCGGAATACAAAGAAGCTTCGTCGATGGCAACGGCCGCTATAACCACCGCAACCGGCATTGTTAGCGCAGTCATAATGGCGATATTGCCTGAAATACTCGAACAAAAACTTTTTCCAAAAAATATTTTTCGTACCTGCGCGCAGTATTGCATCAGATCCCCCCGACGCGGATTGTCGATTGACGGGAAATGGTCATGCCGGGCAGTGGCAGACCTTTGAACAACTTCCAGATTGGCAGGGTGCTTGCGTCATATTGCACCGCCACCACGAACTGACTGCCGTCAGCAGCGCTATCGCGTGCGTTGACGGTCACCTTTTTGGGATCGACGAAGGGATAGCCGGACGCATTGAGGCGAATGAAGTTTGTGGCGAGCGTGCTGCGCTCTGTGGCGTTCAATCCAGCGATCGCTGTACGGGCCGCGTCGGCGGCAAGTTGCTGAACGGAATGGCTGGCCCCGAAGTATATGCCATACGCGGCCATGCCAAGAAAAAGCATGATGAAGATGGGAGCAAGGAGGGCGAATTCGACCGCCGAAGTCCCCTTCCGGTCTCGCAGCAGACTCAAACTGATGTGAGCCCGTGCCTGTGATAGTTCTTTATTGTCGTCCACGCCGTTCACCATCGAAAGCTGTGGGACACTGCTATATTTCAACTTCTATAATGTAACCTATGGTTGTTTAAGGAACGGTTAAGTCCTGTGACCTTTTTGGGGAGAACAATTCTTCATCGGCAAACGTTTTGTTGCACTTGCAGGGCCCGTGACCACGTGCGGCGACTTCTTGCGACCTTCCTTTGGGTGACCCTCAGAGCCTGTTGAAATAAAATTACTCCGTCGCTAGTGTCAGCTCCCAGAACGGCGGCCGAAGAGACCGCTGGCTCGCTCAACGAGGCGGGAACGAGTTCTGCCTTGGGGCTTAACTGGCAATTTGTCGACGCTGAGGGGCGACGACATTCTGGGAGTGACGAAGATGCTGAAGAAATTTCTGAAGGCGACGGTATTTGCCGTAAGCCTGTCGATGGCGGGCGGCATGATGATAGCCCCCTCCTTGGCCGAGGTTGTTTATAACCGCGGCAGTGCCGCCGAGCCGGAATCGCTGGATCCGCATAAGACCTCGACCGTTTATGAAGCCCACGTTCTGCGCGACATGTTCCTGGGCCTGGTGACGGAAGATGCGAAGTCGGAGGTCATTCCGGGTGCAGCTGAGAGCTGGACCGTGTCGGATGACGGCACCGTCTACACATTCAAGCTGCGCAGTGGCGCAACATGGTCGGACGGCAGCCCGGTGACGGCCGAGGATTTCGTCTACGCGTTCCAGCGTCTTCAGGATCCGAAGACCGCGGCTGAATACGCCTCGATGCTGCAGAAGGTGAAGAACGCCAAGGAAGTGAATGCCGGCAAGATGAAGCCGGAAGAACTTGGCGTGAAGGCAATCGACGCCAACACGCTCGAGATCACCCTGGTCGCGCCGACGCCATACTTTCTCGAGGTGTTGACCCACCAGTCGACATACCCCGTCAGCAAGGCGGCGATCGAGAAGTTCGGCGCCGATTGGGTCAAGCCGGGCAATCTCGTTTCCAACGGCGCCTACACGCTGGCCGAGTGGGTTCCGAACGACCATATCAAGCTGGTCAAGAACCCGAAGTTCTACGACGCCGCCAACGTCAAGATCGACGTCGTCAACTACATCCCGACCGAAGACCGGTCATCGGCGATGAAGCGCTACGAGGCTGGCGAACTCGACAGCTATGACGATCTGCCCACCGAACAGCTCACCGACCTGAAGGCAAAGTTCGGCGATCAGGTCCGCGTCGCGCCGTATCTCGGCACCTACTACTACGCGATCAAGACCAGCAAGGCGCCGTGGGACAATGTCGAGCTGCGCAACGCCGTTTCCATGGCCATCGACCGTGATTTCCTCGCCGAGAAGGTGTGGAGCAACTCCATGGCTCCGGCCTATTCGATGGTGCCTTCAGGCATCGAAGGCTACACGACCTCGCCAGCCGCTTTCGCTGAAGAATCGCAGATCGACCGCGAGGACGCGGCCAAGAAGATCCTTGAGAAGCTCGGCTACGGCCCGGACAAGCCGCTGAAGATGGAAATCCGCTACAACACGTCGGAGAACCACAAGAACACGGCGGTCGCCATCCAGGAGCAGCTCAAGCCGCTCGGCATCGAGGTGACGCTGCTCAACACCGACACCAAGACACACTACGGCCACCTGGAGCAGAAGGGTGACTTCGACGTAGCGCGCGCCGGCTGGATCGCCGACTACAACGATCCGGAGACCTTCCTCGAAATCTCGCGCAAGGCCGATGGCCACAACTACTCGGATTACGACAGCCCGAAATTCGAAGAGTTGATGAATGCGGCAACCGCTGCAGGCGGCAAGCCCGAGGAACGCTTCAAGCTGCTGAGCGAAGCGGAAAAGGTGTTGATCGATGATGTCGGCAACATCCCGCTGCTCTACTACAACTACCACAACATCGTGTCGCCGAAGCTCGCAGGCTTCGAGGACAATGTGATGGATCGGCATCCGTCGCGTTTCATCAGCAAGGAATAGTCCCGCCACAGCCGACCCGCCGCTTCCCGCCTGGGGAAGCGGCGGCTTCAGCTTTTCAGTGACAGCGGGGAACACCATGCTGCTCTATGTCTTCAGGCGGCTTCTAACCGCCATACCGACGCTATTCGTCATCGTCACCCTGGCGTTTTTCCTGATACGCGTCGCGCCCGGCGGCCCGTTCAACCAGGAGCGGGGCCTAAGCCCGGAAGTCAAAGCCAATCTCGAAGCCCAGTTCGGTCTGGGCGATCCGCTCTGGCTGCAATATTGGCACTATCTCCAGAACCTGCTGCACGGCAATTTTGGCCCGAGTTACAACCTGCCTGACTTCACCGTCGGCGAACTCTTTGCCAAAGGCCTGCCCATTTCCATCCAGCTCGGTGCTTCCGCGCTGACCCTGGCTCTGCTGATAGGCAGCACGCTCGGCATCATAGCGGCGCTGAACCAGAACAAGGCGGGCGACTACGCCGTCATCGCAACGGCGACCGCCGGCAGCACCATCCCGACATTCGTTATCGCGCCCATTATTCAGCTTCTGTTCGGCTTGACCTGGAAGCTGCTGCCGATCGGCGGCTGGGGCGACGGTGCCTTGATCAACAAGATCGGTCCTGTCCTGACGCTTGCGCTGCCGCAGATCGCCATCGTTGCGCGTCTGATGCGCGGCTCGATGATCGAGTCCCTGCGCTCGCATCATATTCGAACGGCGCGCGCACTGGGCCTTTCCGACTGGTCGATTGTGGTCAAGCATGCGCTGCGTGGCGCGCTGCTTCCCATCGTATCCTATGCCGGGCCGGCGGCGGCTGCGTTGCTGACGGGCTCGATCATCGTGGAGACGATTTTCGCTATTCCGGGCGTTGGCCGCTATTTCGTCGATGCAGCGCTCAATCGCGACTATACTCTGGTGATGGGCACGGTCGTGGTGATTGCCATCTTCACCATCCTGTTCAACCTGATCGTCGACATTCTCTACGCCGTCGTCGATCCGAGGGTGCGCTATGACTGAGATAGCTGCTGTCGCACCTGCGCCGATCGTCGGCCGCTCCTTCTGGGGTGATGCCTGGGCGCGCCTGAAGTCGAACAAGGCGTCGATGGTCAGCCTTTACTACCTGATCTTCATGGCGATCATCTGCGTGTTCGGGCCGTATTTCGTGCCGCACCAATACACCACGATCTATGCAGACTATGTGCGCACGCCGCCGAGCTTTTCGGCCTATCCCAAGCCCGAGATGATCGAGACGGCACTGCGCGATACCGTCAAACGCATGCGCGTGGACGTGGAAGAGTGGCATCAGGAGGGTGAGCAGGTTTACGTGACCGTGACGTCTTCGAAGGAAATCGACGAACGCAACACCCGTTACATCGACCGCTCCGACACGTTCGACAATGCCAAGGTCGAGAGCAAGTCGCCCGACGGATTGAAGATGGTGCTGAGCGCTACGGTCAAGCAGCAATATTTCCTGTTCGGCACGGACAATACCGGCCGAGACCTGCTGTCGCGCACCCTGATGGGCGGACGTGTTTCATTGGCGATCGGCCTGCTGGCGGGCGTGGTGGCTGTGGCCATCGGCGTGCTCTATGGCGCGACCGCCGGCTTTGCCGGCGGCAAGATCGACGAGGTCATGATGCGCATCGTCGATGTGCTCTACTCGCTGCCGTTCATCTTCTTCGTCATCATGCTGGTGGTGTTCTTCGGGCGAAACTTCGTGCTGATGTTCCTCGCGGTGGGGGCGGTGCTGTGGCTCGACATGGCGCGCATCGTCCGCGGCCAGGCGCTATCCATCCGACGACAGGAATATGTGCAGGCTGCGGAGGCGCTGGGGGTGACGAGACGAGGCATCCTGCAACGCCACATCGTTCCCAATCTGCTTGGCGTCGTCGTCATCTACATGACGCTGCTCGTGCCGCAGGTCATCATCCTGGAGAGCTTCCTGTCCTTTCTAGGGCTTGGCGTCCAGGAGCCGATGACGAGCTGGGGCGTTCTCATTTCGGCGGGTGCGAAGAATATCGGCACGGCCAACTGGCTGCTGCTGTTTCCCGCCTTCTTCCTTGTTTCCACGCTGTTTGCCCTGAATTTCGTCGGCGACGGCCTGCGCGACGCGCTCGATCCGAAGGACCGGTGAGCCGATGACCACTTCCCAACCCATACTTGCCGTCAAGGACCTGCGCGTGCGCTTCCGCACGCTGGACGGTCAGGTCGATGCTGTGAAAGGTATCAATCTTCACGTCAATGCCGGCGAAACGGTTGCCATCGTCGGTGAGTCCGGTTCCGGCAAGAGCCAGACCATGATGGCGGCGATGAGCCTGCTCGCTTCCAATGGCGAGGCGACAGGCGCGGTCGACTATCGTGGGCGCAATCTGCTTGCCCTGGACAAGTCAGCCCTGAACGATGTGCGCGGCCGCAAGATCACGATGATCTTCCAGGAACCGATGACCTCGCTCGATCCGCTTTACACCATCGGCAACCAGCTGATGGAACCGATCCGGCGTCATCGCAAGCTGGGCAAGGCCGAAGCGCGCAAGGAAGCGCTGCGGCTGCTCGAACTGGTGAAAATACCTGATCCGGAACGCCGCCTGAAATCCTACCCCTACGAGATGTCGGGCGGCCAGCGCCAGCGCGTGATGATCGCCATGGCGCTCGCCAACGATCCGGACATACTGATTGCCGATGAGCCGACGACGGCGCTCGACGTGACGGTGCAGGCGCAGATCCTGACGCTTCTGGCCGAACTGCAGCGCAAATTCGGCATGGCCATTGTTTTCATCACCCACGACCTCGGCATCGTGCGGCGCTTTGCCGATCGCGTTTATGTCATGCGATACGGCGAAATCGTTGAGGAGGGCGTGACGGAAGCGCTGTTTTCCGCACCCGCGCATCCCTACACCAAGATGCTGCTGGCGGCCGAGCCGACTGGCAGAAAGGCTGCTCCGCCCGCCGGCGCCCCGGTTCTGCTCGAAGGCCGCAATGTCGAGGTGAGCTTCAAGATCGGTGGCGGATTTCTGGCCGGGCCACCGTTGTTTCTGAAAGCCGTGGATCGCATCTCTCTTGCTTTGAAGCGTGGCCAGACGATCGGCATCGTCGGCGAGTCCGGCTCGGGCAAGTCAACGCTCGGGCGGGCGCTGCTGCGCCTCCTGCCGAGTGAGGGCTCGATCCGCTTCGGCGCGCGTGAAATATCGGGCGTGGATCGTGAGGCGATGCGTCCGCTGCGGCGCGAACTGCAATTGGTGTTTCAGGATCCATTCGGCTCGCTGTCGCCGCGCATGACGATCGGGCAGGTGATAACCGAGGGGTTGCTTGTCCACGAACCGTCGCTGTCTTCAAAAATGCGCGACGCACGCGCGGTCGAGGCGTTGCTGGAAGTGGGTCTCGATCCGAATATGCGCAATCGTTATGCGCATGAGTTTTCAGGCGGCCAGCGCCAACGCATTGCCATTGCCCGCGCCATGATTCTCAAACCGAAGGTCGTTGTCCTGGACGAACCGACCTCGGCGCTGGACCGTTCCGTGCAGAAGCAGATCGTCGATCTCTTGCGCAAGCTGCAGGCCGACCATGAACTGTCTTACCTGTTCATCAGCCACGATCTGGCCGTCGTTCGCGCCATGGCTGACTACATCATCGTCATGAAGCAGGGGCAGATCGTCGAGGAAGGGTTGACCGACGACATTTTCGACCATCCGCGTGAAGCCTATACGCAGACGCTGATGGCCGCGGCGATCGATGTGAAGAAATTCCGTATCGCAAGCTAGGGTGCGTCGATCTCTAAAAATCGATGCGCTCTAATAACCGAGGCTGCTTACCGCGGCTGCTTTCTGACGTTTACGCCGACGTCGACAATGACGCTGCCTGAGATTTTGACGTCGAAGTTGCCGACCTTGAACGTGCCCGGTGTTGCCGGCTCGCCATTCGGCTCAGGCTTGAGATCCTGAACGATCGGTTCCGGCTGCGAGACGCCCGGAAGCGGATGGGCGTCTTCCGCCGCAGCCGCAAACGGCACGGCGGCGAAAACCGCAATCAAAACTGCGCGACACTGGTAGGCGTTCGTGATCATGCCGCATCATAACCGCGAGCGGTCTTCGAAGTCAGCAGCAGCTGCGATCACGTTTTCGAAAGGGCAGAAAAAAAGCCCGCCGCGGGAGGAGGTGCGGCGGGCTCTATTTAAGATGCAGCGCGGGAGGAGGTGCACTGCATTGATGCTGGCTTTCGGGGAGGAGGTCGATCACCAGCAACCCAAACATATGACCTGCCCAATGATTCGACAATTGAAATTCGTGCATAGGAGATGTGCAAAATGTCGCATTCAGCCTGACTGTGACATGAACGACGCACCCCGGGCTGCGACGCTCAGATCGAAGCCATATGGAAGGGCCGGAGAATGGTGAGATTGCGGGCAGGGGCATTTCCAGGCGAAAACCGCCAGCCGTTGGCGGGCGCGTAAAGCGCCTGCGGCGTTTTCGGATCGGGAATTTCGGGAAATAACTGGTCGGAGTGGCAGGATTCGAACCTGCGACCCCCTGCTCCCGAAGCAGGTGCGCTACCAGGCTGCGCTACACTCCGTCCCCAGTTCGCTGGTTTCTCTATTGTTTTCGCTCTGGCAGCGCAAGGGCCAAATCCAGGCGATGCAAAGAAAAAAGTCGACAAACGATCAGCGAGGCAAAAGCAGAGCAAAGCCTCACGGGCAGATCGTTTCTGGATAGAAGGCCCGGCGAGACGAATGCCCGCCGGGCGGGATGGCATTAGTAGTTGCCGTTGTAGTAGCGGTCGTCGCAAGGTGCCGTGTAGACGCTGCCGTCGCCGGCGCGGTAGCGGCACATATCCTGGCCGCGACGCTGCGGCGCGGATGAGGATGGCGTGGTCAAGGTACCGACTGCCGCGCCGAGCAGTGCACCGCCGGCCGCGCCCGCGACCGTGCTGCGCGTGTTGCCGCCGATGGCCTGGCCAACCAGCGCGCCGCCAGCACCGCCGATCAGTGCGCCGGTTCCCGCGCGCTGCTGCTGCTCGCTGGTGGCGCAGCCCGCAAGCGTCATTGCGGCAAGCGCTGCTGCAACCACAGTAATTTTACGAAGTTCCATAATTCACCTCTCCGTCGAAAGCCCCACCCTTGCCCTGACTGTTCAATGCGGCAGAAGCAAGATCGTTGCAAATGTTCGGTCTTCACAGATTGCGTCGATCCCGCATTTGTCACCGGCCGGACCGCGGCAAGCCTTTTGTCATGGCTGAAAAACTGAACGGTTGCATAAGAGAGGCCGTCTGTGACAATCAAGGCAACGCTTCGCGATCCTGTCGCGGGCGAGGGATGATGAACCGAATCGCGAGACAGGCATGACAGAACGGATCGTCAGTTTCGTGATGAGCGGCGGCGTCGGTTCGCGCCTATGGCCGCTGTCGCGCGAGGACAATCCAAAGCAGTTCCACGACCTGTCAGGCGACGGCTCCATGCTGGTCAAGACCTTGCGGCGCCTGAAGGCGCGGCCAGAAGGGGAGGCGCCTGTCTTCCTGATCGCGTCGGAACGCCATGCCACGCGCGTGCATGCAGACGCCGGTTCCATCGGGCTCGCTGGTGGAACGGCGATTTTCGAACCGACCGGGCGCAACACTGCGGCAGCTGTCGCGATCGCATCGTTGCAAACGCTTGCCGCTTTCGGCGATGGTATCGTGCTGGTCGTGCCCTCCGATCATGAGATTTCCACCGAGAAACAGTTCTGGGACACCATCGAGCGGGGTGTTCCCGCGGCCAAGGACGGGCGCTTGGTCGTGTTCGGCGTTCGGCCCACCCAGCCGGAAACCGGCTATGGTTACATCGAGGTCGCAGCCAGAGGGCAAGGCGTTGTCGATGTCTCGCGCTTTGTCGAAAAGCCTGATCTGGAGACGGCAAAGACCTATCTATCTGCTGGGAATTTCTTCTGGAACACCGGCATCTTCCTGTTTCGCGCCAGCGCCATGCGGGATGCGTTCAGGAAGTTCCAGCCGCAGATATGGGCGGCGGCCGAGGAGGCATTCCTTGCAGCCACGAACGACCTTTCCGGCCTTTATCTGCCGCTCGAACTCTACGAGAAGGTTCCATCGATCTCGATCGACTATGCAATCATGGAACATGCGACGGACATCGCCATGGTGCCTGCCAGCTTCCGCTGGAACGATCTTGGCTCCTGGCAATCGCTGCTGGATGTCAGCCCTTCGGACATCGATGGAAATGTTATCGTCGGCGATGTCGTCGCCATAGATTGCCAGAATTCCTATATCCGCAGCGAGGGCCGCTTGCTGTCGGCGATCGGGCTGAAGGATGTCGCCATCGTGGCGACTGCCGACGCAACCTTCGTCGCGCCTGTCAGCCGTAGCCAGAACGTCAAGAAGATCGTCGAGCAGCTGGAGAAGAGCGGCAGGCTCGAGACCAAATTCACGCCGTCGGCCGATCGCGTCGTGGTGAGCGGCGCATGGCGGCGGCGTGTGCATCACTGGCTGTTTGAGGAAACTTTGCCGCTATGGTCGACCGTCGGCGTCGATGAGCTGCATGGCGGCTTTCACGAGGCGCTGGCCTTCAACGCCACGCCGCTGATGAAGCCGAAGCGCATGCGCACCATGGCGCGCCAGGTCTATGCCTTCGCGGTTGCCAAGGCGCGCGGGTGGGACGGGCCGGCGGATGCGCTGATCACGCACGGCCTTGATTTCATGACGGGGAGGGGACGCACCGACCGTGGCGGTTGGGTGCGCACCATGAATGTCGACGGCAGCGTCGCCGATGCGACCGAAGATGCCTATGACCATTCCTGCGTTCTGCTGGCGCTGGCCCATGCACATATGTGCGGCAATCCGGACGCGCTTCGGCTTGGTGAAGAAACCTTCGCCTTCATCGACGAGCATCTGGAAGACCACAGGCTGACCGGCTTTCTGGAGACGGCGGAAGGCGAGGGTATGCGGCGCTCCAACCCGCATATGCATCTGCTGGAAGCGTTCCTTGCCTGGCACACGGCGACGGGCGACCGCGGCCATCTCAGGCGTGCTGCGCGGATTATCGATCTTTTCCGTGGCCACTTCTTCGATGCCGATAGCTGGACGCTGGGCGAGTATTTCGATGACGAATGGCGGCCTGTAGCGGGCGAGCATGGCACATGGACGGAGCCCGGCCATCATTTCGAATGGGCCTCGCTGCTGGTGGATTATGCCGTCAAAAGCGGGCGCAACGATCTTACAGCTTACGCCAGAAAGCTTTATGCCTCCGCGATTGCCAATGGCCTCAATCGCTCGACGGGGCTCGCCTACGGCGCTGTGTCGCGGCAGGGCTTGCCGCTCGATCAGGTATCGCGAAGCTGGCCGCAGGCGGAAGCGATCAAGGCCGCAATCGCGCTCGACGGCAGTGGCGGACCTGACCTCAAGCCCGAGGTAGAGGCGCGCGTCGGGCGGCTTTTCCGCTGGCATATCGATCCAGCGCCGCTCGGCCTGTGGATCGACCGCATAGACGAGCGCGGCCGCTCATTGGCCACCGACGTGCCGGCCAGCATCTTCTATCATCTTACCTGCGCGCTGATGCAGTATCTGGACAGCACGGCAGAAAGTTAGAGCACCGTGAAGCTTTCAACGTTCCGGCATGGGTCCCGGCTCGCGCATTCGCTTCGCTCATGCTCCGCCCGGGATGACGATGGAGAGAGAGTGAATCTCAGTAAGGGCTCTCGACGTTACCGGTCTCGACATAGACCGACTTGATCTGTGAGTAGTGGCCGAGAGCGGCAAGCGCGTTCTCGCGGCCGATGCCGGATTGCTTGACGCCGCCGAAGGGCATTTCAACCGGCGTGAGATTGTAGGCGTTGATCCAGCAGGTGCCGGCCTGCAACTCGCCAATGACACGATGCCCTCGTTGCAGGTCGCGGGTGAAGACGCCGGCCGCGAGCCCGAACTCGGTGGCGTTGGCGCGCTCGATCGCTTCTTCCTCGCTGTCGAAGGAAAGCACGCTCATCACCGGACCGAAGATTTCCTCGCGGGCGATGCGCATGTCATCTGTCACGCCGGTGAAGACGGTCGGCTCGACAAAGCAACCGCCTTCAAAACCTTGCAGCGATGGAACACCGCCACCGCAAGCGAGCGTCGCGCCGTCCTGCTTGCCGATCTCGATATAGCCCAGAACCTTCTCGTGCTGCGCCTTGTTGACCAGCGGCCCCATCTGCGTTTCCGGGTCGAGCGGGTCGCCGATGCGGATTTTCTTGGTGCGCTCGACCAGCCGGTCCACGAACCGGTCATGCAGGCCCTTCTGGACGAAGACGCGGGTGCCGTTGGAGCAGATCTGGCCAGTCGAATAGAAATTGCCGAGCATCGCGCCGCCGATGGCATTTTCGAGGTCGGCGTCATCAAACACGATAAGGGGCGATTTGCCGCCCAGTTCCATCGTCGCGTGCTTCATCTTGGAGCCGGCAAGCGACAGCACCTTGCGGCCGGTCGGCACCGAACCGGTGACCGAGACCTTGGCGACGACCTCGTGCTCGACGAGGGCAGCGCCGACATCGCCGTAACCCTGCACGACGTTGAACAGCCCGTCCGGCAGGCCGGCTTCGGTGTAGATTTCGGCCAAGGCGAGCGCGGAGAGCGGCGTGTTTTCCGACGGCTTGAACACCATGGCGTTGCCCATGGCGAGCGCCGGGGCCGACTTCCAGCCGGCGATCTGGATCGGGTAGTTCCAGGCGCCGATGCCGACGCAGACGCCAAGCGCCTCGCGCCGCGTATAGGCGAACGGCCCGCCGAGATCGACGAATTCGCCATTATAGGCAGCGATCGCGCCGCCGAAATATTCAAGGCAATCGGCAGCGGAAGGCGCGTCGGCCACCAGCGTTTCCTGGATTGCCTTGCCGGTGTCGAGCGTTTCGAGCTTTGCGAGTTGCTCGTTGCGGGCGCGCAATAAGTCGGAGGCGCGGCGCAGGATGCGGCCGCGTTCGACCGGCTTCAGCCGCGCCCAGGCCGGTTGTGCGGCACGCGCGGCCTCTATGGCCAGCTCAACGATGTTGGGCGTTGCGGAATGCAGCGTCGCTATCGTCTCGCCCGTTGCCGGGTAGACAACCTGAAGCGGCGCACCGCGTTCGTCGTCGACGAAACGGCCATTGATGTAGTGCGAGGCTTTCGGCTGTGCGCGCATTGTCGTCTCCGGATTCTTTATCAGCATGGCCGGTCAAGGCGCATCATGCAATCTATGGCTCAGCGGTCGGAAACCTGCCAGCGCGGGTTAATCCATGGCTCCTGGTTGGACGGAGCAAGCGGGGTGCGGCCAAGGATGTGATCGGCAGCCTTTTCGCCGGTCATGATCGAGGGGCCGTTGAGATTGCCGTTGGTGACGCGCGGGAAGATCGAGGAGTCCGCCACACGCAGGCCCTCGACGCCGATGACGCGGCATTCCGGGTCGACCACGCTGCGCGGGTCGTCTGCGCGGCCCATGCGGCAGCTGCCGCAGGGGTGGTAGGCGCTTTCGGCGTGCTCGCGGATGAAGTCGTCAAGCTGCTCGTCGGTCTGGACGTGACTGCCGGGGGAGATTTCCTTGCCGCGATAGGGATCGAAGGCGGCCTGGCCGAAGATCTCTCGCGTAAGGCGGATGCAGTGACGGAAGTCTTCCCAGTCATCGGGGTGGGACATGTAGTTGAAACGGATTTCGGGCGTAGCCCATGGATCGCTGGAGCGCAGCGTGATCGCCCCGCGCGACTTCGAGCGCATTGGCCCGACATGGGCCTGGAAGCCATGCGATTTCGCCGCCGACTTGCCGTCATAGCTGATGGCGCCGGGCAGGAAATGATACTGGATATCGGGATAGTCGACGCCCGCTTTCGAGCGCACGAAGGCTGCAGCTTCAAAGTGGTTGGTGGCGCCGAGACCGGTTTTGAAGAACAGCCACTCCGCGCCGATTATCGCCTTGGAAAAGGGATTGAGCACGGAATAGAGCGTGATCGGCTGGGTCGATTCCTGCTGGATGTAAAGCTCCATATGATCCTGCAGGTTCTGGCCGACACCGGGACGATCAGCCACCACCTCGATGCCGTGCTGCCTGAGATGCGCGGCTGGGCCGATGCCGGACAGCATCAGCAGCTTGGGCGAATTGATCGAGGAGGCCGCAATGATCACTTCGCGTCTTGCCTTAACGATCTGAATCTTTTTGCGAGCTTCGATCTCAACGCCGACGGCGCGTTGATTCTCTATGACGATTTTTCGCGCGAAGCCGTTGATCAGTTTGACATTTTTGCGCTTGAGGGCAGGGCGCAGATAGGCATTCGCAGCCGACCAGCGCCGGCCGCCGAAGATGGTCTGCTCCATGGCCCCAAAGCCCTCCTGCTTCGAGCCGTTATAGTCGTCGGTCAGCTCGAAACCGGCCTGATGCCCCGCTTCGACGAAGGCCGAATAGAGCGGGTTCTTGCGGGGGCCGCGCTGGATGTTGAGAGGCCCGCTGGTGCCGCGCCAGCCGTCCTCGCCGCCATGCGAAGTTTCCATCCGCTTGAAGTAGGGCAGGACATCGGCATAGCTCCAGCCGTTCGCACCTTCCTCGGCCCAATGGTCGAAATCATGGGCGTGGCCGCGCACATAGACCATGCCGTTGATGGAGGAGGAGCCGCCCATGACCTTGCCGCGCGGCGTCGCCAGCACCCGCCCGTTGAGATGCGGTTCCGGCTCGCTGGAAAAGCCCCAGTCGTAGCGGCTCATATTCATCGGGATCGACAGTGCCGACGGCATCTGGATGAACGGCCCGAAATCAGTGCCGCCATATTCGATGACGATGACCGAGTGCTTGCCGTCCTCCGACAGGCGGTAGGCCATGGCCGAGCCGGCCGAACCGGAGCCGACGATGACGAAATCTGCTTCAAGCATCTGCGGTGTGCTTCATGAAATCGCTGAAGGAAACATTGCCGCCGGTGGCGACAACAAGAACGGTCTTGCCGGCTACATCGACGCCGCCGTGAAGCAGGGCGGCGAGCGAGGCAGCACCCGAGGGCTCGAGCACCAGCTTCAGCCGCTCGAAAGCGGTCTTCATGGCGCGGCGCACCGAAGCATCGTTGACGGTAATGCCGCGCATGCCGGCCTGGCTCATCGCCGCGAAGGGAGCCTCGCCCGGCTTGCGCGCCATCAACCCGTCGCAGATGGATTTTCCGCCAAGCGGCATGGTTTCGATCGTGCCATGGTCGATCGACGTGCCCATGCCGTTAAACCCTTCCGGCTCGACGCCGTAGATGGCGGTGTTCGGCGATAGATAATGGAAGGCGAGTGCGACGCCGCCAATGAGCCCGCCGCCGCCGATGGAGCAGAACAGCAGGTCGGCGCTGGCGTCCTTGGCCGCGAGCTGCTCCAGCGCTTCAAGACCCGTACCGGCCTGACCGGCAACAATCTCGGGATCATCGAAGGGGTGCAGCAAGGCGAGATTCTCCTCCCCGGCGATCTGCCGGGCGCGTTCGGCGGCGACCTCCTCGCGGGCGCGATCGCCATGATCGGTCAGCACCACCTTGGCGCCATAGCCGGCGGTCGCATCACGCTTTGCTGCCGGTGCATCGATCGGCATGACGATGGTCACCGGAATGCCGAGGGCCTGACCGGCCGCTGCCAGCCCTTGGGCGAAATTGCCGGAGGAATAGGCGACCACGCCGCGCTTGGCTTCTTCCTGCGAAAGCTGCTTTAGCCGCCAATACGCGCCGCGCACCTTGAAGGAGCCGGCCCATTGCAGTGATTCCGGCTTGACGAAGACGCGCGCGGCACCCGTCTGTTCGGCGAGAAAGCGCGATTCCAGAAGTGGCGTGATCTGCGTCGCCTGCGAGGTGACGGCATAGGCCTTTTTCAGATGGTCTAGCGTCGGAACAAATACCTTCGTCATCATTCGCCTCTCGGGAAACGCTTCTGGTCTTCCAGAATGTCCAGGTTCATGTGGTTGCGCATGTAGCGCTCGGACGCCTTCTGCAGCGGCTGGAATTCCCACGGGTAGTAGGAGCCGTTGCGCAGCGCCGGGTAGATCACCCAGCGCCGGGCCTGGCTCTGGCGCACGGCGGCATCGAACGCCGCCGTGTCCCAACGAGCACGGACTTTTTCCATGAAGGCCGCGATCAGTCCGGCATGGGCCGGATCGGCTGCGAGGTTGGTCAACTCCAGCGGATCCGATTCAAGATCAAACAGTTGCGGCGGGTCGATCTCGCAATGGGTGAATTTGTAGCCTCCCTCGCGGATCGCTACCATCGGCGCGTAGGAGCCTTCGGCGGCGTATTCCATGAGAACCGGCGCGGTGCGCGCTTCGCCCCGGATCAAGGGTAGCAGCGACTGCCCGTCGGTCCACGGCATGATCGCGCTCATGTCGATGCCGACGAGATCGCACAGCGTCGGGCAGATATCGAGGTTGGAAACGGGTGCATTGATCAGGCCGGGATTGATGCCCTTGCCGGCGATCATCAGCGGCACGCGCGCCGCGCCTTCGAAGAAGCACATCTTGAACCACAGGCCACGCTCGCCGAGCATGTCGCCATGGTCGGAACAGAAGACGATGATGGTGTCGTCCAGCATGCGCGTGCGCTCGAGCACGGAGATGAGTTCGCCGACCTTATCGTCGAGATATGAAATGTTGGCGAAATAGCCTTGCCGCGAGCGACGCACCTGCTCCGCCGTTATGTCGAAGCTGTCATAGTCGCTGGCGAGATAGAGCCGTTGCGAGTGGGCGTCCTGCTCGTTCCTCGGGATGAAACCGACTTCAGGCTCGAGCGCGGGGCAGTTGTCGTAGAGGTCCCAGTATTTGCGTCGCGCGACATAGGGGTCATGCGGGTGGGTGAACGAAACCGTCAGGCACCAGGGGCGGCGCTGGGGGTCGTCCGAAGCGCGGGCATGGTCATAAAGCTTCTGCGTCGCGTGGAAAGCGACCTCGTCGTCATATTCCGTCTGGTTGGTGATCTCGGCCACACCCGCGCCGCTGACGGAACCGAGATTGTGATACCACCAGTCGATGCGTTCGCCCGGCTTGCGGTAGTCCGGAGTCCAGCCGAAATCGGCGGGGTAGATGTCGGTCGTCAAACGCTCCTCGAAGCCGTGCATCTGGTCCGGCCCGACGAAATGCATCTTGCCCGACAGGCAGGTGTGATAGCCGGCGGCGCGCAGATGATGGGCATAGGTGGGGATCGAAGAGACGAATTCGGCGGCGTTGTCGTAGACCTCGGTGCGCGACGGCAACTGACCGCTCATGAACGAAGCGCGGCCCGGCGCGCAGAGCGGCGAGGCGGTGTAGTTGTTGCGGAAGCGGGCCGAGCGCGCGGCCAGCGCCTTCAGGTGCGGCGCGTGGAGGAAGTCGGCCGGGCCATCCGGAAACAGAGTTCCGTTCAGCTGGTCGACCATGATGATGAGGATATTGGGCCGACCGGTCATGAAGCCTTCTTGTGCTGGAGAAGTTTCGTTTCGAGATAGTCTTCGACGAGGGCGACAGCACTTGCGGCGTTGGGCGTGCCGTCCTTGAGTGCACGGCGAATGTAGAGGCCGTCGATCAGGGCGGCGATTGATTCTGCGACGTGCCCCGCTTCATTTCGCGCCATCAGCCCGGACAGGCCACTCATCAGGTTGGAATGCAGCCGCCGCGCGTAGATGCGCAGCAGGCGGCGCAGCGCGGGTGCCTTCTGCGCCTCGACATAGAAGGCGAGCCAGGCGGCGATGATTTCAGGCTGGAACTGCTTGTCGGAGAAATTGACCGCGATGATCGCCAGAACGCGTTCCCTGGCGTCCCGAGCATCCCGCAATGCGGCGCGCGCATCGGCGTTCAGTTCGGATAGGATGTGCCGCATCGTCGCCTGAAGAAGCTCGTCCTTGGCACCGAAATAGTGATGCGCCAGCGCGGATGATACGCCGGCGCGCCCGGCGATTTCCGACATGGTGACATCCAGCGAACCGCGCTCGCCGATCGCCGAGATCGTCGCGTCGATCAGCGCCTTGCGGCGCAGCGGTTCCATTCCGAGTTTGGGCACTTGAGATACTCCTGCCGGGACATTATTTTTTATTGACTGATCAATCAACATAAAATCCGCAGGCAGGATCGACCGCGCGACGACGCTTTACCGCAGTGCAAAATAAGTTCATACTTGAACAGAAATCTGCCCGTTGGATTCAAACCGCAAATGTCGCAACATGCGACCTGCTGATGGAGGAATTTATGACTGCATGCATCGTGGGCTGGGCTCACTCGCAATTCGGCAAGCTTGCGGACGAGACCGTCGAGAGCCTGATCGTCAAGGTAACGAATGATGCACTCGACCATGCCGGCATCGGGCCGGATGATGTCGACGAGATCGTTCTCGGCCATTTCAATGCCGGCTTCTCGCCGCAGGATTTCACCGCCAGCCTCGTGCTGCAGGCTGACGATCGGCTGCGCTTCAAGCCCGCAACGCGCGTCGAGAATGCCTGCGCGACCGGCTCGGCCGCAGTGCGCCAGGGCATCCGGGCGCTGGAGGCCAAGGCTGCCCGCGTCGTGCTCGTCGTCGGCGTCGAGCAGATGACCACCACGCCAGGACCGCAGGTCCAGCAGAACCTGATCCGCGCCTCCTACATGAAGGAAGAGGCCGACATCCCGGCGGGCTTCGCCGGCCAGTTCGGCAAGATCGCGGCTGCCTACTTCCAGCGTCACGGCGACCAGTCGGACGCGCTGGCCTACATCGCCGCAAAGAACCACCGGAACGGCGTCGACAATCCCTATGCGCATATGCGCAAGGATTTCGGCTATGAGTTTTGCCGCACAGAGAGCGAAAAGAACCCATTCGTCGCCGGCCCGCTGAAGCGCACAGACTGCTCGCTCGTTTCGGACGGCGCAGCTGCGATCGTGCTGACCGACGCGACGACGGCGCTTTCGATGCGCCGCGCCGTTGCTTTCCGCGCCAACGAGCACGTGCAGGACTTCCTGCCGATGTCGAAGCGCGACATCCTGCTGTTCGAGGGCTGCGAGGAAGCCTGGGCGCGCGCGCTCAAGAAAGCCGGCGTGACGCTGGACGACCTGTCCTTCGTCGAGACGCATGACTGCTTCACCATTGCCGAACTGATCGAATATGAGGCCATGGGCCTGGCCAAGCGCGGCGAGGGTGGCAAGGTCGCGCTGGAAGGCCAGACGCAGAAAGAAGGCCGGCTGCCGGTCAACCCATCAGGTGGGTTGAAGGCGAAAGGCCATCCGATCGGCGCTACCGGCGTCTCGATGCATGTGCTGACCGCGATGCAGTTGACCGGCGAGGCCGGTGGCATCCAGATCCCGAATGCCAAGCTGGGCGGCATCTTCAACATGGGCGGTGCTGCGGTGGCAAACTACGTGTCCATCCTGGACCGCATCAGATGAAGCATTCGGCCGTCGTCACCGGAGGCGCGTCGGGCATCGGAACAGCGATCGCCCGCCGTCTTCTGGACGACGGCTGGCCGGTTGCGATCATCGATGCCGACGAGCAGGCGCTGCTGACTGCGGAAGACCTGTTCGTCGACGAAAACGCCATCTTCCTTCAGGCCGACATCACCGACGAGGAAGAAATCGCGAATGCCTTCGACGAGGTGGTCGATCGGCTGGGACTGATAGGTGGCCTCGTCAATTCGGCCGGCATTTCCCGCGATGTTTCGGCCGAGGACACCAGCGCCGAATTGCTGCGCGAACTGCTTGACGTCAATCTGGTCGGCGCTTTCATCGCGGCGAAGGCATCGCTGGAACGCATGGGCGCGACGCTCTCCATCGTCAACATCGCCTCGGTTTCCGGCATGCGCGCCAATCGCGGGCATCTCGCCTATGGTGCTTCCAAGGCCGGCCTGAAAATGATGTCGGAAGTGCTCGCGCTGGAATTCGGCAATCGTGGCGTGCGGGTGAATTGTGTAGCACCGGGGCCGATGGAGGCTGCCGTGGTTTCGGGCCGGCATTCAGCCGAGGAGCGGCGGCTGTGGATCGGCCATGTGCCGCAGGCCCGTTATGGGGAACCGGAAGAGATAGCGGCAGCGGTCGCCTTCCTGCTTTCCCCCGAGGCCAGCTTCGTCAACGGCCACACACTGGCTGTGGATGGCGGGTTTCTTTCTGCAGGTGTCCACGGCGAGAGCTAGATGTCTCCAGCGTATGCTGGGTTCAATGAAAGTCCTGTATAAACAAAGAGATGGACCAATAATCCGATTCAGAACATGACGCTGTTCGGAAGAAGTCTATTCTATCAGCACGGAATGTGTTCCGCTGGCGATCCGTGTTTCCGTGCGCCAGAGGTCGAGCCGGCCGTAGGCGGGTATGAGAAGTGCTGGCCGCGCAAAATCCATTCCTGCCACCAGACCCAGGAACTGGAGTTCGATGCCGCTCTCGGCTCCTGCGGCAATGCCCAACAGCCCGCCGAGCGTGGCTTTGAAATCATGGCGTTGCCGGTCCCAGCCGAAAGAGGCTGCACCCGGCGCATAATCGCGGCCGACCGCGTTGGAAGGCATGCGGGCTCCCATCTGGGGCACCGATCGAATGACATGCGCGACGAAGCTGTTGGAGTTCGGTCCGGGCCAGATGTGATAGTCGCCTGCTTTCGAATAGGGATAATCCGCAATCGCTGTATCGATGCCGGCAAGAACCGCCTCCGCACTGGCGCCGTGAAGCTGGTGCACGATCTCAGGCGCGTTGGAATACCAGTAGGCGTCGGCCGCATAGGCGTTCTTCCGGATGGGAGAACCCCAGCCGACCTTATCATAGCGTTCGTATTCGGTGGCTCCTGGCCGTTTGACCACGATCCAGCAATGGAGGGAGAACGCGCCTTTCATACCGCCCGTGCGCGCGGCCATTATGTAGACGGCTGCCGTGTCGTCGGCGCTTGCGGGCTGAAGCAGGCCAGAGCTTCCCCATGTTGCCTCCCGCCATGTGGAGGGTCGATCCTGCAAGCTCCACCAGGCCGCAGTCGCCAGTGTCGGCAAGATGAAGACGATCCCGATGAAAAGGAACAACCGGGCGGCAAATCTCATCTAGCGAAAACCTTTGCGTTGAAGCGGCGAACCGAATAGGTGCGTTGCCAACAAGACCAGTTCAATTTCGGTGAAATCATGACAGATCCGGTTCTCGTCGAAGTCCTGCGTGGTGATATCGTTGAAAGCGTGCATCGCGGATCGGTCGCGATCTTCGATGCCGACGGCAAGGCGGTTCTGGAGATCGGCGATACCTCGCAGGCCGTCTTTCCGCGGTCTGCCGTCAAGGCGATCCAGGCGCTACCGCTCATCGAGACCGGGGCTGCGGATGCTTACGGCCTTAGTGACAAGGAATTGGCGCTGGCCTGCGCTTCGCACAATGGCGAGACGGAGCATGTCGAACTGGCTCGGGCCATGCTGGTAAAAGCCGGTCTGGACGAGGGGGCGCTGGAGTGCGGCGCGCATTGGCCGTCCTATCAGAATGCCACGACCGCACTGGCAAGAGCCGGCGGTTCGCCGGGCGCCCTTCACAACAATTGCTCGGGAAAGCACGCCGGTTTCATCTGCGCCTGCTGCCATGCCGGCATCGAACATCATGGCTATGTGAAGGCCGGGCATGCCTACCAGGAAATGGTGCGCGAGGCGATGGAAGGGGTTACCGGCGCAGCGCACAATGCCGACAATCGCGGCACCGACGGCTGCTCGATCCCGACCTATGCGGTGCCACTCAGGAACATCGCGCATGGCTTTGCCAGGATGGCGACGGGAGTAGGACTTGCGCCTGCGCGCGCGACGGCGGCCAAGCGCCTGTTTGCAGCCTGCATGGCCGAGCCCTTCTATGTTGCCGGCTCCGAGCGGTCGGACACCAAACTCATGGAAACTGCGCCGGGGCGCATCTTCGTCAAGATTGGCGCGGAAGGCGTTTTTTGCGCCGCAGTGCCCGAACTCGGCCTCGGCATCGCGCTGAAATGCGACGATGGCGCCGGGCGCGCGGCGGAAGTGATGGTTGCGGCGGTTCTGGCGAAGCTTCTGGCAAAGGACGAGGCGCTGGCGGAAAAGCTTAGCACGCTTGCCAATCCGACGCTCGTCAACTGGAACGGCATTACCGTCGGCAGCCTGCGTCCGGCAGCGGCTCTGGCGTAACGGTTCGCTGTTCAGCTTGCGTGATTGCGCTCGATGGTTAGATGCGCGAAGCCGCCATTGCCGCCTGAAGCAAGGTCGCCGGTGGCGGCGTCGAGCCAGCGATGACCGACGATTGCGCCATTCTTTGCGCCGTCGATGATATTGTCGGTAATGACCGCCGAGCCGGCACCTTCCACAACGGTTACCGCAATTCCCGTGCCGGCGTTGCGGACGACATTGCCGGTGGCAGTGACATTGCGCAAATATGGCCCCCAGCCGATATTGATGCCGAAGGACGGTGCGTTTTCCACCACATTGCCGGTGACCGCAGTGTCGGCCTCGATGCCGATGCCTATGCCAAAGCCGGCTGCATCAGGCGGGTAGGGGCCTTGCTTCGACATGTTTCGGACGATGTTGTTGGAACAGACGCCGAGGCGTCCGCCTTCGTTGAAATTGACGATCGAGATGCCGTTGGCTGCGCCATCGACAATGTTGCCGGTGATGACAGCGCCCTCGAAGGAGAATTCGGAATAGATCGCGGTTTCGCCAAGCCGTGAGCATGTGTTGCCGGCGATCTGGACATTGTTTGCGCTGTTGGCGCGGATGGCGGAAAAGGCGCAATCCGAAACCATGTTGTTGGCGATCATCACATTGCCGGCGCGGAAGGCATTGATTCCGTTGCCATATTGGCCGGTACCGCCATTGCGCGCGGCAATCCGCTCGACGCGGTTGCCGGTGACAATGGTGCCGTCTTCGGCCGGCTGCCAGCGATGGACGAGAATGCCGCCATTGCCGCAGTCGGTGACCGTGTTGTTGGCGATCTGCATGCGCCCGGCTTCGACGGAATAAATGCCGGCGTCAGCTGCACCTGAAATGGTCGATCGTTCGATGCGGCCGGATGCTGCTTCCAGCGAAATACCGTTCTTGCCGCTGGCGATGATCTGGCAATTGTCGATGGAAAGCTGGCTGATGCGGCGCAGATCGACGAGACCTTGCGTGTAGTCGCCAAGCCATTTGTTGGCGCCATCCAGCACGAGGCCGGATAGGTCGATGATCTCTGCATCTTCGGCAGCGAACAGATGACCGCCGCCGCCATAGATGATGCGCGTGGCGCCCGGCACGCCGGTAAGGCGGACGCGTCGCGGCAAAGCAAGATTTGAAACGACATAGGTACCCGGAGGGAGGAAGACCGGCATGTCGCGATCGGCGGCGCTCTGTAGCATTTTGAAAAATGCGTTGCTCTGGTCCTCGAATGCGCCGGGCCGAACACCAAGCTCGGTCGCATCGATCGAGCCGCGCATGGACGCGAGTTCGACGCCGGCGATGCTTGCCGCCGTGGCACTGAGCGGCACGGTCAGTCCGCCAACGGCAAAGCCGGCTGTGCCGGCAAGAAAGCGGCGTCTGTTCAGCATTGGCACAGCTTCCATTTCATCCGATCGTCGCAGCATGAACCATGCCAATAGCACCTTATACGGCCAAGGGATTGCTTGTCGGATGTCAAGCCAGCGCTTAAGCTCGCTTTCATGAGCAGAGCTTTCACACGCGAGGATGACAACGAAGCCATCGCCGACATTGGCGAGCGGCCGATCAGTTCTCACCGCAATCTCGTGACAGAACACGGCCTTGCGCTTATCGAGGCAGAGCTTGCCGAATTGCGCGAGGAACTCGGCAAGGCGGAGCGGCAGGCCGACCGCGAACGGCTTGCGCTGGTTTCGCGAGACCTGCGCTACTGGACGGCACGGCGCGAAAGCGCGGAACTTTCAGTGCCGGAGCCTGACAGCGATGTGGTGCGCTTCGGCATGGGCGTGACGCTGGAAGGCGACGACGGCAAGAAAGTGCACTGGAAGATCGTCGGCGAGGACGAAGCGGACCCGGCAAAGGGCACCATCTCGCATGTCTCACCGATGGCCGTTGCGCTGTTCGGGAAATCCGTCGGCGACATCGCCACGGTCAACGGCAAGGAATGGGAGATCGTGAAACTGAGCATCGGCGGCTGAAGCGCAGCTTCAGAATCCTAGCTTGATCGTGTGATCTTGGAGGCTTTGGCAAGGCACCACTATACACTTGTGCCTTGCAGCGTCCTTATGAAAGCAGCCCATCCAACAACCGTTCCGCCGCTTCCGGGATGACCGTCCCGGGCGGGAAGATTTCGGTGGCGCCGGCTTTCAGCACCGCATCATAGTCCTGCGGCGGGATGACGCCGCCGGCGACGATCAGGATATCTTCGCGGCCATGTTTCTTCAGCGCGTCGCGCAGTTCGGGAACAAGCGTGAGATGGCCGGCGGCGAGCGACGAGGCGCCGACGATGTGGACATCGCGGTCGACGGCGAGCTTGGCGATCTCCTCCGGTGTCTGGAACATCGCGCCCACGGTGACGTCGAAGCCAAGGTCGGCAAAGGCGGTTGCAATCACCTTCTGGCCGCGGTCATGCCCGTCCTGTCCCATTTTGGCGACGAGAATGCGCGGCTTGGAGCCGGTCTTCTTCTCGAAAGCCTCGACCTTTTCCTGAACGCGATCGACAGTCGGGTTTTCGCCGATCTCTGAACGGTAGACGCCGGAGATCGTCTGTACGGTGGCGACATGGCGGCCGAAGGCTTTTTCGAGCGCAAGCGAGATTTCGCCCACTGTGGCTCTGGCGCGTGCCGCCCGGATGGCGAATTCGAGCAGGTTTTCGTTGCCGCTTGCTGCCTTGGTCAGCGCGTCGAGCGCGCTTTCGACGGCGGCGACATCGCGCGTACCCTTCAGCTGCTGAAGCTTGGACAACTGACGCGCGCGCACTTCCGCGTTGTCGATCTTGAGGACATCGACCTCGATGTCCGTCTCAGGCTGGAACGCGTTGACGCCGACAAGCACCTGCTGACCGGAATCGATCCTTGCCTGGGTACGGGCGGCGGCTTCCTCGATGCGCAGCTTGGGAATGCCTTTTTCGGTAGCAGCGGCCATGCCGCCGAGCGCCTCGACCTCTTCGATGTGCGAAAGAGCCCGCGCCGCGAGATCATGCGTCAGCCGCTCGACATAGGCTGAGCCGCCCCACGGGTCGATGATACGGGTGGTGCCGGATTCCTTTTGCAGGATGAGCTGCGTGTTGCGGGCGATGCGTGCCGAATGGTCGGTCGGCAGCGCCAGCGCTTCATCGAAGGAATTGGTGTGCAGCGACTGCGTATGTCCCTGCGTCGCGGCCATCGCCTCGATCATGGTGCGCATGATGTTGTTGTATGGATCCTGCGCCGTCAGCGACCAGCCGGAGGTCTGGCAATGCGTCCGCAGCGACAGCGAGCGCTGGTCCTTCGGCGAAAAGTTCTTCTGCATCAGGCCGGCCCAGAGCAGTCGTGCGGCCCGCATCTTGGCGACTTCCATGAAGAAGTTCATCCCGATCGCCCAGAAGAAGGACAGACGCGGCGCGAACTTGTCGATGTCCAGGCCTGCGGCCACACCGGCGCGGGCATATTCTATGCCGTCGGCGATGGTATAGGCGAGCTCGAGATCCGCCGTCGCTCCGGCTTCCTGCATGTGATAGCCGGAAATCGAGATCGAGTTGAACTTCGGCATATGGTGCGAAGTGTAGGAAAAGATGTCGGAAATGATCCGCATCGAAGGCTTCGGCGGGTAAATGTAGGTGTTGCGCACCATGAACTCTTTCAGAATGTCATTCTGAATGGTTCCGGCCAAATCCTTTTGCGCGACGCCCTGTTCTTCGGCGGCCACGATATAGAGCGCCATGATCGGCAGAACCGCGCCGTTCATGGTCATCGACACGGTCATCTGGTCGAGGGGAATGCCGTCGAACAGCTGGCGCATGTCGAGGATGGAATCGATCGCGACGCCGGCCATGCCGACATCGCCGGCAACGCGCGGATGATCGCTGTCATAGCCGCGATGAGTGGCAAGGTCGAAAGCCACCGAAAGGCCCTTCTGGCCCGCCGCCAGATTGCGCCGGTAGAAGGCGTTGGATTCTTCCGCCGTCGAGAAGCCGGCGTACTGGCGGATCGTCCAGGGCTGCTGGACATACATGGTCGGGTAGGGGCCGCGAATGTAGGGCGCGCTGCCGGGATAGCCGTCGAGGTGCGGCAAGCCGGCGAGATCTTCGGGACCGTAGCGGCGCTTGATGGGAATGCCTTCCGGCGTCTGCCAGATTTTCGCATCCGCACCAGACTTGCCGGACGGCGGCTCGGACCAGGCTAGCTTTGAAAAATCGGGTATCATGATGCGGCTCCGATCAATTCGTCGAGCCTTTCAGCAGGCAATGCTTCACAAAACACCGTGCCGTCCGTCGGCGCCGGGTGACGGTCTGCCTTGATGGTTTCGACGGGGCGTTCGGACTTCACGGGGAAGACGGTGGTACCGACGATTGCCCGCTTTCCGGCTTTGTATTCGGCAATCCGCTTGTTGCGCGCCTCGATGACCCGCTTCTGGATAAGCCCATTGGCGAGGCTCCTGAGTATGCCGCCTTCAGCCTCGATCACCTGGAATTCCTGCCAGGCGGCCTCGCACAAGGCAGCGGTCAAGGCCTCGACGCCGCCGGAACCGGATGCCGGGTCGCCGACGAAGCCGATGTGGCTTTCACCCGCCATGATGAGTTGGGTGTTGCGTGCAATGCGTCGTGCAAAGCCTTCCGGCAAGCCGTGGGTGATGGTGTGGGGCAGGATGGCGACTGAGTCCGCGCCACCGGCAACTGCCGCAAAGCTGGCCAACGTGGTGCGCAGGATGTTGGTCTCCGGGTCTTTCACGGTCATCATCCGGTAGGACGTTTCGGCGTGAATGGCCGCTTGTGAAGGCGCAATCGAGCAAGCCTGCTGTACCCGAGCCCAGAGTTTTCGCAACGCCCTGATCTTGGCCATCGACAGGAACTGATCCTGATCGACGCTGAGCGAGAAGCCGATATGCGGGGCGGCGTAGAGCAAAGCCTGGCGCGCTTCTTCGAACAGGCGAAGGTGAGCCACGGCGGAAGCCAGCATGACGCCGAGTTCCTGTGCTTCCGTAGCACCCGCATTGTGCAGCACGCGGCCGTCCGCCTCCAGAAGCACGCCCGGAACGCCAAGCGCGAAGAAATGCGCCAGCGATTGCGGCATGGATGCCTGGAGCGCCTCGATGGACATGCGCAGCCGCCCGGTGCCGGCAAAGATCGCTGCCGGATCGATGCCGAAGGAGAGATTGAGCTTTGCCGGATCGGCGCGTCGCTTGGTCAGGATCGCAACCAGCCAGTCGGCCATGGCCCGGCTGGAAGGATGCACGTCGATCCGCAGATAGGTGCGGTTGAGCACCACGCCTTCCAGAACCGCATCGAGCGCTTCGGCGGTTCCCGGCAGGCCGTATCCGAATGCATTCGGCGCGCCGTCGAATACCAGCGAAAGCCCGTTCGCGCCCTGGTTTATCTCTTCCAGTGCCTGCCTGTTCGCTCGCTTGGGGTCCGGATCGTCGATGCGCTGCGTGATGATCCATGGCGCTTCCGCATTCTGGCGCGACAGAAACTCCGCGCTTTGCGCACGCTCGTAGAGCGGGTCGATGCGGATTCCGTCGTCTGTGTGCGAAACAAGCGTCTCTTCGAACGAAGCGCCGGAAAGCGCTTTTTGCGCCAGCGCTGTCCAACGCTCGCGGTCGGCCGGTTGGAATTCGACATCACTGAAAATCGCTCGGGCGTCCATACGTGTTCCCTGTTCTCCCGACCTTATCCGAGCAGAGCCCGAACATTATGGCCACCGGCGTTGTGTCGCAATGCAAACACACGCACAACGGCTTTTCCGATTGCCAAACCACAACGCCGACTGCAACCCTCAATCGGCCAATTTGCGCGATTGCCATTGTGACGCTGCAACCACGCAACTATACCTTTCTGGATTCCTGGCTTTTCGCGCCGGGCGTCGACTTGGTTTTTGGAGAGCTGGAGAATATGGCGCAGCAAGACAGCATTTTCATCGGGGCCAGCCGTAAGCCTGATGACAGCTATCAAAGACCCGAAAGTCTGCTCCTGAAATATGGAAACCGGCACGGCCTGATCACGGGCGCGACGGGCACGGGCAAGACGGTCACACTTCAGATTCTTGCCGAAGGTTTTTCCAACGCCGGCGTTCCTGTCTTCTGCGCCGACATCAAGGGTGATCTGTCTGGTATTGCAGCGGTTGGCGAGCCGAAGGATTTTCTGCTCAAGCGCGCCGAAGCGGTCAAGCTCGACCCTTACGAGTTCCGCGAAACGCCGGTGATCTTCTGGGATCTGTTCGGCGAACAGGGCCATCCGATCCGCGCCACGGTCACGGAAATGGGGCCGCTGTTGCTGTCGCGGCTGATGAACCTTACCAACGCGCAGGAAGGCGTTCTCAACATAGCTTTCAAGATCGCCGACGAGGAGGGGCTTCTTCTCCTCGACATGAAGGACCTGCAGTCGATGCTGGCCCACATGGCCACACGCTCGGAAGAGCTTTCGGCGCGCTACGGCAACGTCAACAAGACCTCAGTCGGCGCGATTCAGCGCTCGCTGCTCGTTCTGGAACAGCAGGGCGGCAAGAATTTCTTCGGCGAGCCGGCGCTGCGGATTCCCGACATCATGCGCACGACACCGGACGGGCGTGGCGCGGTGAATGTTCTGGCAGCCGACAAGCTGATGACGAACCCGCGGCTTTATTCCACTTTCCTGCTTTGGCTGCTCTCCGAACTCTTCGAGGAACTGCCGGAAGTCGGCGATCCGGAAAAGCCGCGTCTCGTCTTCTTCTTCGATGAGGCGCATCTGCTTTTCAACGAAGCTCCGAAGGCACTGCTCGACCGCGTCGAGCAGGTCGTTCGGCTTATCCGCTCCAAGGGCGTGGGCGTGTATTTCGTCACGCAGAACCCGCTGGATGTGCCGGAAACGGTGCTCGCCCAGCTTGGCAACCGCATTCAGCATGCGCTGCGCGCCTATACGCCGCGCGAAACGAATGCGGTGAAGGTCGCGGCCGACACGTTCCGGCCCAACCCGGATTTCAAGACGTTTGAGGCGATAACCAATCTCAGCACCGGCGAAGCGCTGGTTTCGACGCTCGAAGACAAGGGCGTTCCCTCGATGGTCCAGCGGACATTGATCCGCCCGCCATCCTCGCGCATCGGCCCGCTGACGCCGGAAGAACGCCGCAAGGTCATCAATGCCAGCCCGGTGACAGGCCAGTACGACCAGATGGTCGATCGCGAATCGGCCTACGAAATTCTGCTGGCGCGGGCCAAGCAGGGACAGACCGCGCCTCAGGGCGAAACCCAAGCCAGCGGCGGCGGCTGGACATTGCCGGATTTCGGCGGTGGCGGTTCAAAACAACCCACGGGACGCCGTACTGCGCAGCCGCGCGCTTCCGGTCGCCGAACTGTCGCGGAAGCGGCGATCAAATCAGTTGTGCGGTCAGTGGGCTCCTCGCTCGGACGCGCGCTGGTGCGCGGGATTCTCGGAAGCCTGAAGCGGTGATCTAAAACAAAAGGACCGGCCAAGGCCGGTCCTTTGAAGTGAGTGCTCGGTTCGGAGCTGTCAGGCGACGCCGCCGAGACCGCCGGTAACCAGGATCGGGGTCTTGTTCGGGACGCGATCGTAGAGATCGATGATATCCTGGTTCATCAGGCGAACGCAGCCGGACGAAACAGACTTGCCGATCGAGCTCCATTCCGGCGAGCCGTGCAGGCGATAAAGCGTGTCCTGATTGTTCTGGAAGATATAGAGCGCGCGCGCACCGAGCGGGTTCATCAGGCCCGGCTGCATGCCGCCATTGGCAGCACTATATTTGGCGAGTTCCGGCTGCCGTCCGATCATCTCGTCCGGCGGCGTCCATGTCGGCCACTTGCGCTTCCATTGGATGACGGCGCGGCCGGACCATTCAAAGCCGGCGCGGCCAAGGCCAACGCCGTAGCGCATGGCTTCGCCGCCTTCGCGGACCAGATAGAGGAAGTGATTCGACGTATCGACGACGATCGTTCCCGGGCGCTCGCCCGTCGGGTCCTGCACGACCTGGCGCAGGAAGCGCTTGTTCATCTTTTTCAAGGGGATGGCTGGTATTTCGAAACCCTCGTCAGTGACGGGGCCGTACATCATCGCGTAGTCGCCGAAAGACGAATCGACGCTGAGCTGCGGAGCCTCGGGCGGCGGTCCGTCGACATAGGCGCCGCGCGAGACGGTGCTGCATGCGGAAACGGCGAGGGAAGCAGCACCTACGGCTGCCGCCCCTAAAAAGCCGCGGCGATTTAAGCGAATGGAGGAGAGTGTGTCAGTCATGATGCCCTTTTAAATCCCGGCGCTGAAAAGGATAGTTAACAGCGTCGCAAAATTCCGTGAACGCTCCGCGAGCGGAACGCTTTCCATCCCCCAAAGTTCGAGCGCGATAAGCGGTTTCGATTCTGGCCTGACGGTGAAGAAAAAAGGGCGAAGATGTGACGGCAGCGCCATGTGGCATATCGGCCACGGCGGGGCCGTCAGTCTCCGGTCAACAGCCCTTTGAGCGATGGCAGGATAAGGGCTGGGGCAAGGTCGCGATATTCGTCGGGCTGGTTGGTTCGGTTGATCCACACTGTGCGAAAACCGAACTTGGCAGCACCCGCAATGTCCCAGCGATTCGACGACTGGAAGGAAACGGCATCCGGGTAAAGACGCCAGCCTGTGGTGACGAGATCATAGACCGAAGGGTCGGTCTTGAACCGGCGCACGGTGTCGACGGAGAAGATGTCGTCCAGCACCTGATCTAGCGCCGCCGATTTCACGGCTGCTTCCAGCATCGCCGGTGAGCCGTTGGACAGTATGGCAAGCCGCGCACCGTCGGCTTTCAAAGCCTTCAGGACGGCTGGAACCTCCGGATAGCAATCGAGCCGCCAATAGGCGTCAAGAAGGTCTTGCCTGAGTTTCTTGTCGGCAGAGGGCACCTTGAGAAAGGCAAAGTCGAGCGACTGTTCGGTCAGCTGCCAGAAATCGAGATATGCCCCCATCAGCGTCCGCGTCCACGAATATTCCAGCTGTTTCGCGCGCCAGATTTCCGAAAATAACTGGCCGTCGGGGCCGATCTTGTCGGCATGGCGGCGTACGGCGGCATGCACGTCGAACAGAGTGCCATAGGCGTCGAAGACATAGGCGTGGTGGCGCATCGATGCTCTCATTCTCCAATGCCGCGATAACGCAGCGAGTCACCTTAAGGTGCGGGTCGGCTGGCATCAACTTTTCCCGGTCTGCGGTGGTTGACGGAGGCGAGCAAAGCGTCTTCGATGCCGCTCACTCCTAAAGAAGGCGGATAATTCATGTCACTTTCAGCTGCCGCACAGAGCAAGACCTGGACCTATGTCGACGGTGACTGGCATGAGGGCAACGTTGCGATTCTCGGGCCCCGCAGCCATGCGATGTGGCTTGGAAGCAGTGTTTTCGACGGCGGGCGCTGGTTCGAAGGCGTTTCGCCAGATCTCGACCTGCATTCGCAACGGGTCAATTCATCCGCGATTTCGCTGGGGCTGAAGCCGTCGAAAAGCCAGGATGAAATCGTGGGCTTGACGCTGGACGGCCTGAAGAAATTCGACGGCAAGACCGCCGTCTACATCCGCCCGATGTATTGGGCCGAGCATGGCGGCTATATGGGCGTGCCGGCCGATCCCGCTTCGACCCGGTTCTGCCTTTGCCTGTACGAATCGCCGATGATCCCGCCGGAAGGGTTTTCGCTCACCGTATCGCCCTTCCGCCGGCCGACGATCGAGACAATGCCGACCAACGCCAAAGCGGGTTGCCTCTATCCGAACAATGGCCGCGCCATTCTCGAGGCCAAGATGCGCGGTTTCGACAATGCGCTTGTACTCGACATGCTTGGCAATGTCGCCGAAACCGGTTCGTCGAACGTCTTCCTGGTCAAGGATGGCCATGTCTTCACGCCGGCGGCCAATGGAACGTTCCTGTCAGGTATCACGCGCGCCCGCACCATCTCACTGCTGGCCGAATATGGCTTCCGCACCACCGAAAAGGCATTGTCGGTGCGCGATTTCCTCCAGGCCGACGAGATATTCTCGACGGGCAACCACTCCAAGGTCGTACCGGTCACCCGGATCGAGGATCGCGATCTGCAGCCGGGACCGGTAGCCAAAAAGGCGCGCGAGCTTTACTGGGAGTGGGCGCATTCGACGCCCGCCAAGTGAGCATATTTTTCCGATGGAACCGGCTTCTGTGAAGAAAACAGGCTGACACTTTCGGGCGCGATGATCTAGAAGGAACCGCACACCAGTTCAGGGGTTGTTCGAAAACAATTCCACCATATGTCTGTCCGGCAAGAGATTGCCGGAAATTGCCAACGAAGGAGTACGACCATGGCTTTTGAATTGCCCGCATTGCCCTACGACTATGAGGCTCTCCAGCCCTTCATGTCCAAGGAGACGCTGGAATATCACCACGACAAGCATCACAAGACCTATGTCGACAACGGCAACAAGCTTGCCGCTGAAGCCGGCATGGAAAACCTGTCGGTCGAGGAAGTCGTCAAGCAGTCGTTCGGCAAGAATGCCGGCCTCTTCAACAACGCAGCCCAGCACTACAACCACCTCCATTTCTGGAATTGGATGAAGAAGGGCGGCGGCGGCACCAAGCTGCCCGGCGCGCTGCAGAAGGCAGTCGACAGCGACCTTGGCGGCTACGACAAGTTCAAGGCCGATTTCATCGCTGCCGGCACGACGCAGTTCGGTTCCGGCTGGGCCTGGCTCTCCGTCAAGGACGGCAAGCTGGCCATCTCCAAGACGCCGAACGGCGAAAACCCGCTCGTGCACGGCGCAACGCCGATCCTCGGCGTCGACGTCTGGGAGCATTCCTATTACATCGACTATCGCAACGCCCGCCCGAAATATCTCGAAGCGTTCGTCGACAGCCTCATCAACTGGGACTACGTGCTCGAATTGTACGAGAAGGCATAAGCCTTAGAGACCGCTCTCAGAGTTTCGAAAAACCCCGGCTTGTCCGGGGTTTTTCTTTATGTTTGCCGGCTTCATGCAATCCCGCGGTCACGGCAAGATCACGCAAGCGTGAAGAGCATGGCGGGATGTTTTCGTCCACCTTGCGCGTTGAAAATCCCAGGCAGCCAGTTTGCAACCGGAGGACTATTGATGAAGAAGCTTATCCTCGCCGTCTCGGCGCTCGCGCTCGCATGTTCGGCGGCTCTTGCCGATCCGATCGCCGACCGCCAGGCCCTCATGAAGGCAAACGGCAAGGCTGTCGGAAGCATCGCGCCAATCATGAAGGGCGAAAAGCCGTTCGACGCAGCACTGGTGCTGGAAGCGCTGAAGACGCTGAGCGACGACGCCCAGAAGATCGATGTCGCCGCCATGTTCCCGAAGGGAAGCGAAACGGGCGAAAAGACGACGGTTTCTCCGAAAATCTGGGAAGACACTGCAGGTTTTCAGGCTGCGGTCGACAAGTTCAAGGCTGACACGGCTGCAGCCGTTGCTGCGCCTCCGACCGATCTCGATTCCTTCAAGACCACATTCGGCAAGGTGACCTCCAATTGCGGCACCTGCCACGAAACCTTCCGCATCAAGAAGAGCTAATCGCCTTCGGATGGGTATCGTCGGAAAGCTGGCCGTCGGAGCCGTTCTCCTTTGCGGCGTCGGCGCGGTGGCTTTCTGGATCCTGACCGAGCCGGTGCGCCTCGATGCGGCTGAAGCGGCGGCTCTCGGATCGGGCGATCCTGTGAAGGGCGAGCGGATTTTTTGGGCAGGGGGCTGCACCTCCTGCCACGCCCGTCCCAAGGCCGAAGGCGATGCCAAGCTCGAACTCGTCGGCGGCGTCGAACTGAAAACGCAGTTCGGCACTTTCGTTGCGCCGAACATCTCGCAGGACACGACGGACGGCATCGGCGCGTGGTCCGCCGAGGATTTCGCGAACGCTGTGCTGAAAGGCGTTTCTCCCTCCGGCGAGCATTTCTATCCGGCATTTCCCTACGCTTCCTATGCGCGGATGAAGACCTCGGATGTCGCCGACCTCTATGCCTTCATGAAAACGCTGCCGGCGGTTGCCGGCAAGGCGCCGGACCATTCGCTGAGCTTCCCCTTCAACATCCGCCGCGGGCTGGGCCTCTGGAAGCAGCTCTATGTGAGCCCTGAGCCTGTGGTTGCGCTTAACGACAGCGCGACCGAAGCGCAGGTTGCCGGGCGCTATCTTGTCGAAGGTCCGGGACATTGCGGCGAATGCCATACCCCGCGCGACCTCATCGGCGGAACCGAGAAGAGCCAATGGCTGGCGGGTGCGGCCGCTGCGGAGGGGAATGGCATCGTGCCCAATCTCACGTCGGGCGAGGGCGGTATTACATGGTCGGAGAGTGAAATCGCGGACTATCTCGAAACCGGCTTCACGCCGGATTTCGATTCCGCCGGGGGCACCATGGCTGAGGTCCAGCGGAACATGGCGAAGCTGACCAAGGAAGATCGCGCGGCGATCGCCGCCTATCTGAAAGCGATCCCGCCGCACCCGAACGGCTATCCGCCGCGCCAGCAGCCGGCGAACTGATCTGCTCGCCGGCTGGATTTTGAGGCTTACGCCGGTTCGGCTTTTGCCTTGCCGGTTACTTTCAGCGCGAAGGCATAGTTGTAGGCGATCTCTTCCAGTCGCGAGAAACGACCAGACGCACCCGCGTGGCCGGCATCCATGTTGATCTTGAACAGAACCGGGTTATTGTCCTTCTTGAGCTTGCGCAGGCGTGCCGCCCATTTCGCCGGCTCCCAATAGGTGACGCGCGGGTCGGTGAGGCCGGCCACCGCCAGGATCGGCGGGTAAGAAAGAGCGCCGACATTGTCATAGGGCGAGTAGGCGGCAATGGTCTTGTAGTCGGCTTCCGACGTGATCGGATTGCCCCATTCCGGCCATTCGGGCGGGGTCAGCGGCAGTGTATCGTCGAGCATGGTGGTGAGGACATCGACGAAAGGCACTTCCGCAATAATGCCGCCGAAAGCTTCCGGCGCCATGTTGGCGATCGCGCCCATCAGCATGCCGCCGGCGGAACCGCCTTGGGCGACGATGCGGTCGTGGCTGGTGTAGCGCTCGGCCACCAGATGGCGCGCGGCGGCGATGAAATCGAGGAAGGTATTCGTCTTCTTCACGCGCTTGCCGTCGTCATACCAGGCGTAGCCCTTGTCCTTGCCGCCGCGGATATGGGCGATGGCATAGACGAAGCCGCGATCGGCCAGCGACAGGCAGTTGGTGTTGAAGGAGGCTGGAATTGCGATGCCGTAGGAGCCGTAGCCGTAGAGCAGGCACGGTGCCGAACCATCGAGCGGCGTGTCGCGATGATAGATGAGCGAGATTGGGACGAGCTCGCCATCATGCGCCGGCGCCATCAGCCGGCGAGTGACATAGTCCTCCGGATTATGGCCGGAGGGAACTTCCTGCGTCTTCAAAAGAACCCGCTCGCGCGTGCGCAGATTGTAGTCGAAGAGCTGGGTTGGCGTTGTCATCGACGAATAGGAGAAGCGGATGACATCGGTGTCGTACTCATAGGAGCCGCCGAGGCCGAGCGAGAAGGCTTCCTCCTCGAAGGAGATCATATGCTCCTCGCCGGTCTTGCGGTCATGCACGACGATCCGCGGCAAGCCTTCCTTCCGCTCCAGGCGAACCATGAAATCCTGATAACCGAGGACCGACAGGATGAGGCGGCCGGGCTCGTGGGGCACCAGTTCCTTCCAGTTAGCGCGGCCGGGGGCGGTTACCGGCGCGGTCATGATCTTGAAATCCTTGGCGCCGTCGGCATTGGTCAAGATGAAGAAGATGTCGCCGCCTTCCTCAAGGTCGTATTGCAGGCCGGTCTCGCGGGCCGCCACCAGCTGCGGCTCGGCATGCGGGTCAGCCATGCTGAGGAGCCGGTATTCCGACGTTTCGTGGTCGTTGATGCCGATGAAAATCCAGTCGTTGCGGCGCGAGCCGCCGACATTCATGAAGAAGCCGGGGTCGGTCTCTTCAAAGACAAGGCGATCATTGGCCGGATCGTCGCCGAGGGCGTGGAAGAAGATTTTCGACGGACGATGATTCTGATCGAGGCGCGTGTAGAAGAACCCATCGTCCGATGCATTCCAGACGCCCGAGCCGCCGGTATCGGTGACCTGGTCGGAAATGTCCTTGCCGTCCGACAATTCACGGACGTGGAGCGTGAAGAACTCTGACCCCTTGTCATCGTATGCCCAGAGCAGGCGCTTGTGGTCGGACGAATGGTCGACGCCGCCGATGCGGAAATAGGGCTTGCCTTCGGCTTCAGCGTCGCCGTCGAGGATGATTTCCTCGGCGCCGCCGTCACGCGGCGTGCGGAAGTAGCGCGGCTGCTCGCCGCCGATCTTGAAGGATGAGCCATAGGCGAACGGCCCGTCCTTCATCGGCACTGAGGAGTCGTCCTCCTTGATGCGGCCCTTCATTTCCTGGAACAGTCGCTTCTGGAGTTCAACCGTGTCTTCCATCAAAGCCGACTGATAGGCGTTCTCGGCATCGAGATGATCGCGGATTGCCGGATCGAGAGTGGACGGCTCGCGAAACACCTCCTGCCAGTTTTCGGCGCGCAGCCAGGCGAATTCGTCGGTTCGGGTCACGCCATGGCGCGTGTCCGTCACCGGTCGCTCTTCGGTCTGCGGTGCCTCGATTTTCGGAAATATGCTGGAGTTGGTCATTGCGTCTCGCTTTGATGGGATTCTCAGGTAGGACTGAACACGGCGAACAGGCTGCGTTCAAGAGCCAGAAGAAAGGCCTTTTTAGATTTGCGTACGTCCTGCGATAGGTAGACATGAAGAAGCCGACCTTCAAACAATGATCGCGGGGATGACGGCGGACTTTTGCCGGGAAAGACTTGCCCGGACGCTGCCCCCCGTCTATTCCACTGTCATTCAAAAATCTGCACTGGCATATCGAGGTCGCCCGCGCCGGGCAACGGGATGGGAACGGGGGAACGGCCGCTGACATTTTTTGCGCTGATATTGCCGTTTCTGGCCGCTGCGGCAGCACCATTCCTGACCCGACTGCTGAAGCACAACGCCGCCTGGGTTCTGGCGCTTGCGCCTCTTTGGATGTTCTCGCATTTCGCCGGAATGTCAGGGCCGGTTTCCGAAGGAGCGGCGATTGCCGGCGGCTTTGACTGGATACCGAGCCTGGGTGTCCGCTTCTCCTGGTATATCGATGGACTGTCGCTGACGTTTGCCCTGCTCATCACTGGCATCGGCACGCTGATCGTTCTCTATTCCGGCGGCTATCTCAAAGGGCATCCGCACCAGGGCCGGTTCTTTTCCTTCATACTGATGTTCATGGGCGCGATGCAGGGATTGGTCGTTGCCGACTCCTTCCTGATGCTTTTCGTTTTCTGGGAACTGACCTCGATCACGTCCTTCCTTTTGATCGGCTTCGACCACGCTCGCGAAGCCTCGCGCCGTGCTGCCTTGCAGGCGCTGGTGGTCACCGGACTGGGTGGCTTGTCGTTGCTAGCCAGCCTGCTGGTAATCGGGGCGGCGAGCGGCCAGAACGATCTTTCGGGGCTGTTGGCGTCGGGGGATGCCATGCGAAACAGCCCGCTCTATCTGGCAGCACTCATTCTGCTTCTGGGCGGCGCTTTCACCAAATCCGCGCAGTTTCCGTTCCATTTCTGGCTGCCCAACGCCATGGAGGCACCGACGCCGGTGTCGGCCTACCTGCATTCGGCAACGATGGTGAAGGCCGGCGTCTATCTCGTCATGCGCATGAACCCCGTGATGGGCGACACGGCTGCGTGGGAGACGATACTACCGCTGTTCGGCGGCGTGACGCTGCTGGTCGGAACGCTGCTCGCGCTCAGACAGACCGACCTAAAGCTGATGCTCGCTTATACCACCGTCGCTTCGCTGGGCCTGCTTGTCATGCTGACGGGCCTCGGTTCGGAAAAGGCCGTTGAGGCGGCCGTGCTCTATCTGATCGCGCACTCCATGTTCAAGGGCGCGCTGTTCATGGTGGCCGGCCTGATCGATCATGAGAGCGGAACGCGCGACATTCGCTTGCTTGGCGGCTTGCGCGGCGCGATGCCGATTACCTTCGCGGCCGCGATCCTTGCGGCACTATCCATGGGCGGCCTGCCGCTGTTCTTCGGCTTTCTGGCCAAGGAAGAGATTTATGCCGCGGTTGCGTTCGGGGGCGGCTGGGCCACTTTGGTGACGATCGTGGCGATCGTCGGCAACGCGCTGATGTTTGCAATCGCCTTTGCTGTGGGGCTGAGGCCGTTTATCGGCGCGCCCGCCAAGACGCCCAAGCACGCGCATGAAGGCCCCGTCCTGCTGTGGCTCGGCCCCGTCGTCTTGGCTCTTTCGGGGCTGCTGGCTGGACTGTTTTCGACCGTTGCGCATCGATTGCTTTCGAGCCCGATGGCAAGTGCGGTCTCCGGGCAGGACCTGCAGATCGACATTTCGACCATGCCGCATATCGGCATGCCGCTGCTTCTTTCGGTCCTGACCATCGCGTTTGGTATCGGTGCTTATCTGTCGTTGGACCGGCTGCGCGCGAGCATGGCTTCGGTTCTGAAGGCGATCGGCTGGGGGCCGGATCGGGGTTTCGATCAGGCGATACGCGGGCTGCTGCGGCTGTCGTTCAGCGTGACGAAAGTTGTCCAGAGCGGCCGGCTCGACATCTACATGACTGTGACCTTCATCGCGGTTGCGCTGACGCTTCTGGTGCCGATGGTGCTGTTCGACGAATTGCCTTCCATGCCGGTGTTTCCGGACCTGTGGTTCTACGAATGGACCGTGGTTGCTATCGCGGTGATAGGCCTTGGGGCTGTCGTTTATGCTCAGGATCGTCTGACTGCGATCGTCTCGCTCGGCATTCAGGGATTTGCGGTCGCGCTTCTGTTCATGCTGATGGGCGCGCCCGACCTGTCGTTCACGCAGTTTATGGTCGAAACGCTCTCGGTGGTTATCCTGGCGCTCGTCATGACGCGGCTTCGGCTTAGCGTTTCCGACCATCGGCCGACGGGTCAGAAGGTGCTGGATATCAGCGTCGCTGGCGCTTGCGGCCTGGCATTCGGCATGCTGCTGCTCAAGGTCACGCAGCTTCCCTTCGATGAGACGCTGAGCACGTTCTTCAAAAACTATTCTCTGGTCATCGCGCATGGCCGCAATGTCGTGAATGTCATCATCGTCGATTTCCGCGGACTGGATACGCTGGGCGAGATCGCCGTGGTTATGATCACCGGACTGGCGATTCTGGCTCTGATCCGCATCCGCACCAAGGATCAGGCTGTCCCGGCCAAACGGAAAGGGAGGCGCTGACATGCGAACGCTGATCTTCCGAACAGCCGCGCCCTATCTGACCAGCCTGATGCTGCTGTTCTCGGTGTTCGTGCTGCTGCGCGGCCACAACGAACCGGGCGGCGGTTTCATCGGCGGGTTGATCGCGGCTTCGGCCTTTGCAATCTACGGTATCGCCTTCGGGGTGCCGGAGGTGCGGAGAGCAATGTATTTCCACCCAATGGCGATTTCGGGCTTCGGCCTGTTTCTAGCGGCACTTTCCGGACTGCTGTCCTATGTGCTCCATGTGCCGTTCCTGACCGGGCTCTGGACGTCGCCAAGCCTCTTCGGCATCACCGTCGATCTTTCCACTGTGATGTTCTTCGACATCGGCGTCTATCTGGTCGTGGTCGGCTCGATCACTTCCATCGCACTTGCCCTTGAAGAAAGGGAGGATGACTGATGGAGACGGTTCTTTCCGTACTGGTCGGACTGTTCTTTGCGGTCGGCATCTATCTGATGCTGTCGAAACACGTGATCCGCATTCTTCTCGGCATCGCTATCTTCGGCAATGCGGTCAATCTGCTGATCTTCACCGTTGGCAGGATCACGCGTGAAGTGCCCCCGATCATTCCGCATGGCTTCGACGTGCCGCCGGGACCGGTGGCCAATCCGCTGCCGCAGGCGCTGATCCTCACCGCGATCGTGATTTCCTTTTCCTTCTTCGCTTTCCTGCTGGTCCTGGCTTACCGCGCCTATCAGGAGATCGGCACCGACGACACAGACGGCATGCGCGTCGCCGAACCGGAAGGCGAAACCCTTCCGCCGCTGGGGTATTGAGTTATGGCGGGTGAAGCCGGAAAAATCGTCGACGTAACGGCTGCCATGATCACCACGCCGGTGACGGCCGCGGATTGGCTGGTGATTGCGCCGGTCGTTATCCCGATCGTGTTCGGTGCGCTGCTGCTGATGTTCCGCCACGAAATGCGCTGGCATGGCATCGTCGCGCTGGTCGGTCTCGGCGCAATGGTCGGCACGGAAGTGGCGTTGCTGCTACACGTGCTGGCAAACGGCCCGCTGTCGATGACGATGGGAAGCTGGCTGCCGCCTTTCGGCATTTCCTTCACCGCGGATGCTTTGGGCGCGACATTTGCGCTGACGTCGGGCATCGTCGCGTTCATCTGCGCGATCTTTGCTATCCGCGACATCAATGTTTCCGGCAGGCGATACGGCTTCTACCCGTTCCTGATGCTGCTGATGGCGGGCGTCAGCGGGGCGTTCCTAACCGGCGATATCTTCAACCTCTATGTCTGGTTCGAGGTTTTCGTCATCTCGTCGTTCGGGCTGCTGATCCTGGGGTCCGAAAAGGCGCAGATCGACGGCGCGACCAAATACGCGATCCTCAACCTCGTGGCGACGACGCTGTTCCTGATCGCCACCGGGTATCTCTACGGCACCTTCGGCACGCTCAACATGGCAGATATCGCCCGCAAGGCCGAAGGTTTGCGCGCGACTGCTCCATTGATGACCCTGGCCTCGCTCTATCTGCTGGCGTTCGGCATGAAGGCGGCGGCATTTCCGGTGAATTTCTGGCTGCCGGCCTCGTATCACACGCCCCGCATCGTAACGGCTGCCCTGTTCGGCGGACTGCTCACCAAGATCGGTGTCTACGCACTTCTGCGGACGCTGGTGATGCTTTTCCCGGTTGAGCGCAGTGTTCTGGCCGATCTCATAGGCTGGGTTGCGGTCCTGACCATGGTGCTTGGTGTCATGGGCGCGCTGGCGCAGTCGGATACGCGGCGCATCTTCGGGTTCCTGGTGATTTCCGGCGTGGGTGTCATGCTGGCCGGATTGGCGTTGGGCACGCAGACCGGCCTTTCCGGCGCGATCCTCTACGCCGTGCATTCCATGCTGGTCATGACGGCGCTTTATCTGCTGGCCGGAATGATGAAGGAACTTGGCGGCAGTTTCTCCCTGCGCGAACTTGCCGGGCTCTATCGAAGCACGCCGCTGTTGACTGCGATTGCACTCGTGCTGGCGCTGGCCGTTGCGGGCCTGCCGCCGGGCTCGGGCCTCTGGCCGAAGGTTCTGCTCGTAAAAGCCTCGCTGGAGGCAAATCAATGGTTGCTTGCCGGTGCGGTTCTGCTGAGCGGTTTCCTCACGACCATCGCCTTGGGGCGCGTGTTCATTCTGGCATTCTGGCGGGAGCGGGAAGGTGCGGGTGCAACGAAGGCGCTGGCGACCGATACGGCGTCACCGGTTCTTGGCTACGGTGTGCTGCTGGCCTTGATGGTCCCGATCGTCGTTTTGGGCGTGTATCCCGAGCCGTTCATCAAAATAGCAGACATTGCCGCCGGCGGGCTTCTGAACAATGCCGGCTATATCGGTGCGGTATTTCCGGCGGGAGGCGGCTGATGACGATCTATCTCGGCGTAATCCTGCTCGCTCTCGCATGGGCGGCCGTAACCGGCTCCTTCACCCTTCCGAACCTCGTCTTCGGCCTGGTCCTCGGAAGCCTGACGCTCTATCTCGTTCGAGAACAAAGGGGGCCGTTTCGCAGTGCCTTTCGCCCCGGCAAGGTGCTTTCGCTGGCTCTGCTGTTCGTCAAAGAACTGATTCTTTCTGCATGGCGCGTGGCTAGGCTCGTTGTTTCATCCAGGATGGAACTGCAACCCGGCATATTCGCCTATCCTTTGAAGGTGGATCGCGATTTCGAGATAACCTTGCTGGCAAACCTTATTACGCTCACGCCCGGCACGCTCTCGGTCGATGTTTCGGACGACAAGCGCCTGCTTTACGTCCATGCGATCGACTGTTCCGACCCGGAAGCGGCGATCAAGGACATCGAGACGGGTTTTGAGCGCAAGATACTGGAGGCGTTCCGATGATCTCTGGTGAAGACTTCCTGGCCTATTGCGTGATCGTCGCTCTGGCGTTGCTCAGTCTTTCCTTTCTGCTGACGGTCTTGCGGGTACTGCGCGGACCAACGCTTCCGGATCGTATTCTTGCGCTCGACATGCTGGTGGCCATCGCCATCGGCTTCATCGCTGTTCTCGGCATCAAGACCGGCTATGCCTTTCATGTCGATATTGCGATTGCGCTCGGGCTCGTCGGTTTTCTTGCCACGGTCGCCTTCGCGCGCTTCGTGTTGAGCCGCGGAGCCAAGGATTTCGACGGTCCGAAGGGCGCCAAAAGCCGACCCAGGAGGGGGAAGCGATGATCGAACCGTTGCTTGATTATGCTGCAGGTATTCTGATCGTAATCGGCGCTATTTTTGCCTTGATCGCATCGATAGGCCTGCTTCGGCTACCAGATCTGTACACGCGGATGCACGCAGCCTCCAAAGCCGGCACGTTGGGATCGTGCGTCATGTTGATAGCGCTTGCCGTTCAATCGCAGGATCTTGCCATATCGACCAGGGCGATCGCAGGCGTGATATTCTTCCTGTTAACTGTGCCGATATCTTCGCATCTGCTTGCAAAGGCTGCACATGCTTCCGGTTATCGCATGTGGGACAAGTCCGTTCGGGATGATATTGAAGGTTTCGTCCAGAAGACGAAAAAAATCACGCGAAATTGATCCACTGGCAATAAAAAATATAGTGCAGAAGCGGCATTTGACGATGCTGCTGAGCTTTCACCTACTTAAGGGTGGGGGATGTCAGTATCCTAAAGATATTTAGTGTGATTATCTGGACTGACCAAGGTCAAAAACAATAGATGAGAAAATATTTAATTGACTTACTTTGCGGTGAAGGTCATTAAGAAGGATCGACGCGAGTCGTAATGGTCTTGCCTGTCGTGAAATTCCGCAAAGCCCCACAAAATCAAAAAAAGGGGCGTTTTTGAAACTTATCCCTGGGGCCAGAAGAATATGGACATTACCGATACGTCTACCAAGAATTCCGAAATGCTAATTGAGCTGACAGCCGATGTGGTTGCTGCTTATGTCAGCAATAATCCAGTTCCGGTTGGCGAACTGCCAAATCTTATCGCCGACGTACATGCAGCGCTCGGTCGTGTTGGTGGAGCTGTAGAGCAGCCGCAGACCGACAAGCAGAAGCCTGCTGTCAATCCGAAACGCTCGGTTCATGAAGAATACATCGTCTGCCTTGAAGACGGAAAGAAGTTCAAGTCGCTCAAGCGTCACCTGATGACCCACTATGGTCTGTCGCCCGACCAGTATCGTGAAAAGTGGGGCCTGGACCCTGCCTATCCGATGGTCGCGCCGAACTATGCAGCGGCTCGTTCGCAGCTGGCCAAGAAGATGGGCCTGGGCCGCAAACGCAAGACGGCCAGTAAATAAACAGCAATCAATACAGTTTCGGCGGCGCCTTCGGGCGCCGTCTGCGTTTCTGCGTCCGGCATGGGGCAGGGGAAGCAACCATTCGAGGCGGCAGTCCTGCATCGCGCAGCCGGTCGAGCACCTGCTTCAACGCGATGTGGCGGTTCAGATCGTAGGTCCAATGCCTGCGCATGCCCTTGAGACGCTCGCGTTCGATCGCCCTTTCCAAGCGAATTATCAGCCGAAGCCTTGGTTCAGGGGCAGCGCTCAGCGCCGTTTTCAAATCGATGCCGCAGGCGAGATGAAGTGCCGCGAGTTGCCGGGCGTTTTCCGTCTCGGCCATCTGGCGGGCACGGAATGCCTGTGATTCAGCGCGAATGTCGTTCATTCAAGTGGGTTTCCTTTGTTGACCCCGGTTGAACGCACTATCCGCCGCCTCCCAATGAGGGGGATAAAAATCGGCTTTTTATTTTTTCCGATTAGAAAAAAACAACGCTATTTCAATGTGATGGGTATTTTTGCCCACTAAAAATGTTCCTCTTTTGTTCACATTCCCGTCGAGTGCAGATATAAGAACTTATTCCTACATGCGGAGGGAAAGGTTCAGTGCATCTCACGGCGGCAGTATCCAGAAATTACCAGGAAGAGACGGAGCCCCCACGCGTCTCGCTGACGTCGAGCAGTGGGCGGCGGGAAGAACGCATTATCGAATTGTGCGAAGGCATGATGGATATCACGGCTGCCTTGTTCAACGTGTCGAGCAAGGAACTGCGCAGTCCGGGTCGGGGTGGCCTCGGCGTGTCGCGGGTCAGGCACATCGCGATGTATGTCACGCATGTCGCGTTGAGCGTGACGATGCGCGACGTAGGAGCCGGCTTCGGGCGCGACCGCACCACGGTCATGTACGCCTGTCACCTGGTCGAGGATTTGCGGGATGACGCGGACTTCGATCGCATGGTCGCGCTTACCGAGCGGGTCGCACTGGCAGCGTTCGGCAACAAAGCGAGTTTTTGAAATGACGCATCAGATGATCGAAGACAATGAAGGCTGTCGGCGGATCTTACGCTTTCTGTCCAGAGGCCCCGCCCTGGTTCAGGAAACGGCGGTCGGCGGAAAACTTCTGCTCGAAGGCGAAGAGCACGGGACGATCGCCGTGGATCGGGAGGCTCTTGTCGATCTGATCGGCCGTGGCGTGGTCGCCCGCCGCGATGACAAGGTGAGGCTTGTCGCGGCGCGTCCTGCTGGAACACAGGCAGTAGTGGCCGATGAAACCGCCTCTCAGCAGCGGCAGCGCGAGTTTGAAACGAGGGTGATTGAAGTCGACGGCATTTCTGCGCTGGCGACGGTCAATCTTTCCGAATCGCCGCTTGGGCAGTTGATGCGCCGCAAGACAAGGACGGGTGCGTCCTTCCTGTCGCTGGCTGAATTCGAGGCGGGTGAGCGCCTGCGTTCGGACTACACGCGCGGTCAGATCATGCCGCGGCTGGGTGCGAACTGGGTAGCCAGCGTGGCTTCCGGCAAGCGCGGGGGCGGAAATGGGATCGCGGAACTGACCGACTCGGCACTGGCGGCGCGCCAGCGGGTTGATCGGGCAATCACAGTCGTTGGCCCGGAGCTTTCGGGCGTTCTCATCGATGTATGTTGCTTCCTGAAGGGTCTGGAACAAGTGGAACTGGAGCGCGGATGGCCGGTTCGCTCAGCCAAGATTGTCCTGAAGACCGCGCTCGGTGTGCTGAGCAGGCATTATCGTCCGCAGTCAGTCACGCCGAGCCCGGCAAAAAGAATGCTGCATTGGGGCAGTGAAGACTATCGCCCGGTGCTGGACAGGTGACGAGCCGGCTTAGGCCGGCTGCAGCGCAGCCTCGGCGTCGCGCTTGATGCGCTTGATCATCGAACGAAGCCCGTTTGCGCGCTGCGGCGTCAGATGTTCGTCGAGGCCGAGAGAACGCAAAACGGCTTCGGCGTCTGTCGTTATGATCTCGCTGGCGCGCCTGCCGGAAAAAAGCGCAAGCATGATCGCAACGAGCCCGCGAACGATATGAGCGTCCGAGTCGCCCTGGAAATTGATGACCGGATCGACACCTTCGGCGGGTTCGGTAAGCAGCCAGACCTGACTGACGCAACCTTGAACCTTGTGGGCATCGTCGCGCGCCGAGTCCGGATAGGGAGGCAGAGCCTCACCAAGCTCGATGACATAGCGGTAACGATCTTCCCATTCGTCAAGGAAGGCGAAGTCGTCGCGGATGCTTTGCATAGTTGCGCTCATGCGCTCGATATAATGCCGCGGCCGCGCGACGTCACGGAAAAAGAAAGACACCGCAGGCGCCGAGAGGGCAGACTGGCCTGCGGTGTGGCCGCCTCGCTGGGCGGCAAAGAGAAATCGTTAGTTGGCAGCCGGTGCTTCCGGCGCGACCGGCGGGACGCTGCCGGTTTTCGTCGCGGTGTCGGGCTCGCCGAATTTGCTGTCCAGCATCTCGAAGGCGATTTTTGCTGCTTCGCGAGCCCTTATGCCGACCGTGTGCATGGCGGATTTGCCGACTTCGCAGACTTCCGGTTTGCGTTCGCAGATGCCGCTGACATCGCCGACCGCTTCCCGGGCGGCGAGAAATGCCTGAATGGCATTTACATTCGGCTGGTCGCTCTTTGTCTCACCGAAGTCGAACGGGAGCACCAGAAGAACCAGCGAAAACCAGAATGCCATTTTGATGAGAAAGCCCATGTCCTTGCCCTCTGCTAACGTCGGTCATGCGTCTTTTCCGGCACGACTCGTTTTGTTGAGGTGAGATTGACATGGACGCACAAAGGACGGCTTGCAGAACTCGACGGCATTTTGCGCAAATTTTGCTAAAATTTTAAACGATCGGATGCCCGGCGTACCGAGGATCGCATGTCAGCAAAGGCTGGTAACCTTTGGCTAACCATATAAGCTTCTGTTCCTGATCGATATTTCCAGACGGCAAGGATGCAGCGTGCGCCGGGCATCTCGTTTTTGAGGGATCCGGCAACCTAACCATCTGTTTACTATGCAACAAACTGGCAGGGATTTTCGCAGCCACCGTACCGATATTCGCCATCAGCAGGGTACTGAAAGGGCGTGCCTTATCCATTCTTTAAAGGCTGGATGCGAGTTTCGAAGCCAATCAATAAGCGATCCGCGAAGCGGACCAGATGCGAGTGCGTTGAGTGAGTTTGTTTGCCACCAGATCCAGCGAAGTGTTCGGCGCCATTGCCGCCGCCTGCGACCGGTTGGTGCACCCTTCGGCGGCCGAGGCCTTTGCGCGCGCCCGTCAGCAGCGCATGGTCGGCATCCTGCTGGCCGCGCCGTTTTTTGCCGCTGTCGCTGCCGCCTTCTTCCTGTCTGCTTCGTTGGGTGCTGCGACGACGCTGACCGTGATTTGCGCCGCCTTCAGCGTCGCTTGGGCCGGTATCGTTCTGATCGGCTCCACGGCTGATGACAAAATTGCCGGCAGGGCTTCTTTGGTCGTCGGCTTCCTTGCGCTGTCCATTCTTATTGCCGCTGCCGGTGGAACCGCATCTCCGATGACCGCCATGATATTGGCGCTGCCGTTGGAGGCCTATTGGCAGCGCCGCACAGTGCGATCGGCATTGTGGGGTGGCGTGGCTGCGCTGGCGGTACTGCCGCTGCAGGCGATTCTCACGACGGCCGTTTTCACCGAAACGGCGCCGGTTTCAGCCTGGCACTGGCTGGTTCCGTTGGCCTATCTGGCATCGCTGCTGCCTCGCATCGGTGGATTTGCCGGTGCGCAGAATCAAAGCGAGCAAAACGAAAGCCACCCACGGCTCGAGGATATCGTCGATGGCGTGGTGTTTCGCATGACGCAAAGTGGCGATGTTGCCGATGTCTCAGTGCAGGCGCGGACGAAGTTGCATCTCGCACCGGAGCTTCTGCTCGGTACGGGGCTGTTCGATCGCATTCATATCTCCGACCGGGTCGGCTATCTCTGCGCGCTCGCTGATCTGCGCGATGGTGCTGCGCGACAGACCGTCGAAGCCCGTATTCGCCTGCCGCAGCGCGACAACAGCAATGCGAGCGACAACTACCGGCCTTTCCTGATCGAACTGATGAATGACGGCGATGAAGGCAATGGCTTCACGCTGCTCGTCCGCGAGAATGACGAACTGGCTGGATTGCGCGCCGAACTGACTGTGGCGGCTGAGGCGGCTGAAACGCTCGAACTCGCCAAGGGGCGCTTCCTGGCAGCGGTCAGCCACGAGCTGCGCACGCCGCTCAACGCCATCATTGGCTTCTCGGACATGCTGATCCACGAGATGTTCGGCGGCTTCAAAGATCCGAGGCAGAAGGAATATGTCACGCTGGTGCGCGATTCCGGCCACCATCTGTTGTCGGTCGTGAACTCGATACTCGATGTGTCGAAGATCGAATCGGGTGCATATGCCACCAACCCCGAACTGTTCCGCTTCGCCGATGCCGTCGAGATGTGCCGCTCGATGATGAGCCTTCAGGCCGAAGCCAAGTCGATTTCACTTGCAACGCAGATCGCCCCGGAAGCAGGCGAAATTCATGCCGACAAGCGCGCGGTCCAGCAGATGCTGATCAATCTCGTCTCCAATGCCATTAAGTTCACGCCGAATGGCGGCAAGGTCACCGTCGGCGGCAAGCGGCTCGGCTCGCGGCTGCATTTCTGGGTCAGCGACAACGGCATCGGCATCGCCGATGACGACCTTTGCCGGCTGGGCAAGCCCTTTACGCAGGTGCAGAACGACTATACCCGACAGTTCGAGGGAACAGGTCTTGGCCTCTCGCTGGTGAAGGGGCTGGTTACGCTCCACGAAGGAACGATGTCGATCGAAAGCGCCCTGGGCGAGGGGACGACTGTGACCATAACCCTTCCCGTCGCTGGCCCGGCCAAAAAGGAGCCGGCGAAGAAGGGGGCATTGCTGCCGTTGGAGGCTGGCAGGAAAAAGGAGACCGGGCATGGCGCGCTCCGCAAAACGGCCTGAGAAACGCGCTCCCAAGCCTGGTCCGCTTGAAGGGAGCGTGCTTGCCCTTGGCGGGATGATCTCCCGAAACCCGGTTCTGGTGGGCGGGTCGACCGCGTTTCTGGTCGCGCTGTTTTATGTATCCGCCAACGCGCTCTGGTACCAGCCGCATGCTCATACCAGTGCGTTTTTCGCGACGCGGGAATTCAGTCTTCTGCCGGCACGCAATGAATCCGCTTCGCTCGAGCCGGAAACGACAATCCAAATCGAGCGTCCGGAAGAGGTGCCCGCCGCGCCCGTACGGCCAAAGAGCGACCCGGCGGTTGAACAGGTTCAGGCTATCCTGAAGGATTTGAATTTCTATGCCGGCACGGTCGACGGCATACCGGGCCCGGCAACGACAAAAGCGATCGAAACCTACCAGCGAAAGATGGGCCTGACGCCGTCCGGCAAGGTCGATCAGCAACTGTTGAGTCAGCTGGGCGCAAATCCGACGACGGCCGGCATAACGCCGGCGCCGGCACCGCGCCCGGCACCGTTGCAGCAAACGCCGACGCCAATTCCGGCAGTGCAGCCGGTTTCTGCGCCCGCGCCCAGCCCTCGGGTTTCGAAGATTCAGGCCGGGCTGAAGGCTTTCGGCAATGACGGCATCGAGATTGACGGGCTGGTGGGCGCACGGACGAAGTCGGCCATTCGCGAATTCCAGTCGCTATTCGGGCTGCCCGAGACCGGCGAGCCGGACGAAGCCGTTTATGTAAAGATGAAGGAAATCGGCCTGACGAAATGAGGCTGGCGCATATTCGGGCGACCGGATAAGCGTTGCCCTCCTTTATCAGCTTGAGCCGTTTGTTTCCATGCGCGTCACCACCGACTTCTGGGTTTCCGCACTCCTGCGCCGGGTTTTCAGCGCAGGCGGCTTTGCTGCGATCGTCAAGCGCGGGGCGACGGAAGCCGGCGCAGTCTTCGTCATGTCGCGCAACCGTCTGGGCGAAACAGCTCTATACGGGCCTGCACCGCAGACCAGCTATGATTCAGCTCGCCCGGACGAGCGACATTTTTCACCACTGAATGTCGGCGAGGATACAGCCGCTTTGGAGGCTCGCCTGGAAAAGGAAAAGCGTTTCGATCCTGACATCTGGGTTGTCGAGATCGAGGCCGGACAGACGCCGGTCGAAGAGCTGATATCCATCGCGAAACTTTGAGCCGTGTACGCTCAGCGTCTTCAGCCGGCAGCACTTCGGGTTACAGTCTGCAATGACACGGGAGTGGATGACGACCCGGCCTTCAACGTCTTGACGCTCTGGCGAGCAGCGTCCGGTTGCATGTTCCGGTAGCTATACAGAAACAGCCGGATTGATTCCGGGTCGGCGAATTTTCCGGGGTAGACGCAGGCAGCGATGAGAAACGCCTGTTCTTCGCTCAATTCCAGAGAATGAAGAACGGCGATCAGTTCCGGGTAGTTGGCTTTTTCGGTGATCGACTTCGCTGTCGGAAAGTCGATTTGGCCGGCATCGGCAAGGGCTGTCTGGAAGAAAGCCGGATTGCCGGTCAAAGCCATGTCGCGAAGCTTCGCGTATCGCAGCGATCCTGCGGACTGTTCGGTCGTTGCAACGGGCGTAGTTTGGACCGGCACCATCATCGATCGCAGACGTCTGCGCGCATTGTCGGCGGAAATGCCGGGGACGGGTTCAGGATTGCCGTCGTTCAAAATCTGCGCCCTGCTGGCCGCTTCTACTTGAGCTTGACGCTCCTTCGGCAAGGGCAACCGCACCAGCTTTGGATTTTCGAGTGCCCAGACCAGATCGGCTATCGCCGGGTTGAGATCGGCACGGCGTGCGATGGCACGCGCATGCGGCACTCCATGGCGGCCGATCAATGCGATGAGGTCGATATCCCTGAGGACTTTCGAGCGAATGAGCAGGGGGGCGGCTATGTCGACGGCTTCGTTGGAAAGCCGGCGGATCAGCGCGCCAGGCGCATCGGCACATTCCGAAAGTGCGGCGGCGGCAAAGCGACGCGCCTCGACCGAGACCGTATCGAAAAGCGGCAGCACCAGAACCTCAAGCTGCTTGATGTCGCGCCGCGACGGGCGTGTCAGCGAGCAGAAGGCCGACACGGCGGCGCGAAACAGCCTTTCGCTGCGTCCCGCTTCGCCTTTCAAGGCGAGTTGCCTGAAGTCTGAGGATGACACGAGGACTAGGCCTTACTCAAAACGCACACTTACAAAACAACCTGCCGGAGCCTGACCGAAAATTCGACGGTTTGGCGACAAAGTTAGCGTCGACCTGTTAGCTCAGTGTGCGTTGCATACTTTTCCATGCTAACGCTAACGCATTGAAAAGTATGAGCATACTAGAATAACACGCTGCCAACTCTAATCCTTATCAAATCCTACATATCCTTGGTTAAGGGGGAGTGAACTGGCTCGAATGAACGCCGTTGCGTCCTCAAAAACTTCAATCTCAAAAAAACAAAACCCGCCGAAAAATCGGCGGGTTTTATCAGCGGTCTGGGCAGGCACGAAGCCTGCCCTTGCTTTTTACTGCGTCCGGCAGCGACCGGTCTTGGTGGTTTCCTTGTCGCCGTCATCGTAGTTGATGCCGATCTTCTCGCCGGCCAACGATGCAATTGTGCCCGGATACCATTCACCGGCGTTCTTGTAATTGCACTGGACCTTCATGCCGATCATCCAGTCGTAGGGGCGAACCTTGTCCAGGCTCACAGTCTCCCGATCACCGTCGTCGTAGCGGATCGTGACCGTCCCGCCCTCGACTTTTTCGGCAATGCCTGGAAACCAGTAACCAGCGTTTTTGTAGTTTCCGAGTACCCAATCACCTGCCGTTTGAGCGCTGGCGGCCCCGCCACCCAAGGCCATCATGCCGGCTGCAATCAATAAAGAGCTATACTTGATCAAAATCTGGTCTCCCATTACCAGTCCCCAAGCGGACCGTACAACGCTGTTGTTATGGCAACACGACTGAATGCCAGATGAACCGTTGGCGTCGGCCGGTTCTTTTAGGCACCATATTTTTTCGAATGCGTTGGAATACGTTAGCAGTCTGTTAACTCTCTGCTGGCCTTATCAAGCATGGAGGCGTTGCGTAGTTGCTCCGGTCATACCGAGAGGGAAAGCGCGTGTCATGGGCAGCATACTGTCTTTCGTGCCGCGGAAAGCGGCAACCAGCCAAACGGACCGTCCATCAGAAACTCAGGCGTCCGTGATCATTTTTCCGGGGGTTCGCTACGAGCGACGGGCCATGTTGGAGGCGTCCGGCGTCAGTACGATATCGAGCTACATCGGATCGAACCATAAGAAGCCCGCCCCTCATCACTGAGGGGCTTTCGAGGCGAGGGGGCTACTGCGGCTCGCAGGAGATGCTGCCAAGAAAACTGGCGGCAACTTGCTTCCAGCTGTCGTCCGGAACGAAGCTTCGCACCACGACGATGCCCTCATCGATCGGGGCCTCGACGAAGATCGATTTCTCAAATCCTTCCGGCAAATCCTTGCGGACCTCGATCATCTGGGCGGGCGTCAGGACGACGAAGTTCAACGAACGGTCCGTCGTCGTTCGATCATTGAAACTGTAGATATTCTGACCGGCACGGTTGTAGACCGAGACCGACCAGAACGGCATGTCGCCCTGCGCACGCACCTGCACCACACCGTCGGTCAGATCGAAACGGCAGGCTGCCGCCTCAAATAGCGGATCGACCGATTTTACGGTCGATGTCGGGCCGGTCTCGGCAGCAAAGGGAGTAGCCGTGTAGAGATCCGCCGCCATCGCCAGGCGCGACCATGCGTCCCTTTCGGAGAAATCCGGGATCATCATCAGGACCGCGATATGAACGATGCCGGCGCCGAGCAGGCCAAGGATGATTGCATGAATAAGCCTAAGCATCGCAGCCGGCTTTCTTGACCAGCGGTAGCGCTACGTCGGCGATACCTGTGCTGCTTGCAATCGTCGTGTCGAAGAGAGTGAGCACGAAGAACATCGCACCCGAACCGCGAACCGCCAGCCAGTTGCCGGGCTGTGGGCGATTGCCGATGGAGATCGACAGGGAATTGTCCGGCGATCTGAGCACTTCATAGGAGTGGAGCGCGGCCGCCGGCTGTCTGTCATCCTTGATAGCAGTCAATGTCTGGTCGGCGGCGTAGAGCGTCCAGAAGCGCGCTGGCGGAACCGTGCCTTCGACGGTGTAGGTGCAGTTGCGTTGCAGTGCATCGCCTGAAGCATCGCGCTGGGCGATGAAGGAAAGACCCTCGGCACGGCCGAGCGCAAGAACCCCTTCGCGCGCAACGCGTGCTTTGGAATAGGGATCGGCATCGGCCGTGCCGATCTCCGGGAAGGCTGTCCATCCGCCGATCGATACTGCTCCCACGCCTTCCTGCAGCTTGAGCGCGTACCAGACGCTGGCGCCACCGCCGACGACGGCAATGAGAAGGGCGAGCACTATGAGGAAAGAGTTTTTGAGCATGATGCCCCGGACGGAAGGATGCCGCCCCGGCATATCGCGGTGGGGCAAGGCAAGGCAAGCGCGGCGAGAACAATCCCCGATGCTGGCAAGATGGCAACAGATGTGATTTCAGGAGCTATCGTCACAGGGCCGATAGCGTTTTTGGTTCGGCTGGAGCTTCCAGCACCGGCGCGGCGTGGAAGAAATCGGTCATCTGCCGCAGCGCCTTTGTCGTGGTGCTGGACAAGACCGGCGGGCGCTCGATCTCTGCAGCCGCGGCTGCTTCCTCTGCATTCTTCTTTTCGGTCTCGGCCGCCTTGGCTGCGACCTTGGCGTCCACGAACGGGTCCTTGATGCCGGGAATGGGCTTGAGATCGATGTTCTGATGCGCGTAGGCCATGAAACGCTGCCAAACCATCGCCGGCAGCGAGCCGCCGGTCATGTCCTTAGTGGTCGAAAAATCGTCGTTGCCGAGCCACACCGCGGCTGTGTAGTTGCCGGTGAAGCCGACATACCAGGCATCGCGGTACGACTGCGTCGTTCCGGTCTTGCCGGCGGAGCGGATGCCCGGGAGAGCAGCGCGCCGGGCGGTGCCGATTTCCGGGACCTGAACGAGCATGGAATTCATGTAGGACATCGCCTGTTCGGAAAGCACGCGCTTCGGCTTGGGTGCATCCTTGTCGTAATCATAGATGAGCTCGCCCGAATGCGTCACGAGCTGGGTTATGCCATGCCGCGTTCCGGCAAAGCCGCCATCGGCCATGGTATTGTAACCGGTGGCCTGATCCATCACCGTCATACCGGACGTGCCGAGAACCATCGTCTTGTAGGCTTCGAGCGGGGACTCGACGCCCATGGCTTCGGCCATGGCCTTGATCGGCGGGATGGAGAGATAGTCCTTCGCCAGGCGCACAGGCACCGTGTTGACGGATTTCACCAGGGCGGTCGTGAGTGTCAGCCTGCCGGAAAACGAGCGGCCGTAGTTCTTCGGCGACCAGGCACCCCATGAGATCGGCCCGTCGGAAATCACGGAGTCCGGGGTGAAGCCGTGCTCCATCGCCGTTGCGTAGACATAGGGCTTGAAGGACGAGCCGGCCTGCCGCAGCGCCTTCGTCGCGCGGTTGAACTGGCTCGCACCATAATCCCGTCCGCCGACGATGGCGCGCACGGCTCCGTTGTTTTCCAATACGACGACCGCGCCTTCGGTGACATGATATTGCTTGCCGTATTGGCGCAGATGGAACTCGAGCGATTCTTCAACTGCGCGCTGGATGTTCATGTCGATGGTGGTGCGCGCCACGACTGAATGATTGCCGGACCTTGCGGCAACGCGCTTGACCTCGTCGAAAGCCCAATCGAGAAAATAATCCGGGCTCTTGCGGTCGCCGCGATCGACGACGTCAGCCGGGTGTAGGCGAGCCGAGAGGACCTGGCCCTCCGTCATGAAGCCCGATTGCACAAGGTTTGTCAGGACGACGTTGGCGCGCGCGCGCGCCGCAGGCAGATTGATGTGCGGGGCGTATTTCGTCGGAGCCTTGAACAGGCCGGCGAGCATCGCAGCTTCCGGGAGATTCAGGTCCTTGACCTGCTTGCCGAAGTAGAAATCCGCTGCCGCCGCGATGCCGAAAGTGCCGCCGCCCATATAGGCGCGATCGAGATAGAGCTGCAGGATTTCCTTTTTCGACAGGTTCGTCTCAAGCCAGACGGACAGGAAGGCTTCCTTGATCTTGCGCTCCACCGTTCGCTCGTTGGTGAGGAACAGGTTCTTGGCGAGCTGCTGGGTGATGCTCGACCCGCCCTGGACGACCGAGTTCGCCCGGACGTTTTCCGACATGGCGCGAAAAAGGCCGAGGAAGTCGATGCCGTAGTGCTCGAAGAAACGGCGATCCTCGGTCGCCAGAACCGCCTTGATGACGAAATCCGGCATTTCGTCGACCGGTACCGAGTCGCGCTGGATGATACCGCGCTGCCCTATCTCGTTGCCGTAGCGGTCGAGGAAGGTGACGGCGAAATCGTCCTGCTGGCGCCAGTTGCCGGTTGTTTCGTCAAATGCCGGCAGAGCGAGTGCAAGCAGGATGACCGAACCGGCTGCCCCCATGGTGAAGCCTTCACTCAGAAGTTCGATGATGCCGCGCCGCCAGCCGGTGACGCGAAACCGCCGGAAGAAGATCGTCATCGTCTCCCAGAACTGGCGCGCCTTGAAACCGGCCTCGTAAAGGGACGAATCGATCCAGGCATCGATAGCCAGCAACCTGCCGGCGCGCGGGCCTCTTGATTTTCGCTTTTCGAAAGGGTCTTCCATGCGACTGTAGCCCGAATGCGCGTTTCAAGACGTCCCAGATGTCATGCCGGCTCGTTGTCCGACATTGTTTTGTGCTCGATCTTACCGGATGAGGCGCCGGAAATCCAAGGCTCCCGTAAAGGCGACAAAAATCACACCCGAAATAGGAATATATTCTTGACACCGTAACGGTGCTTTGATAGTATCTCTATATCGTCAGAAAAGTGTGACCGGCGGGCCTGAACAGGCAGTAAACACCGCGTGAGATTGTCGGCACTTTTCTCCGGCACACCAAACCCCAGAGAGTCAGATGTTAACACGCACCCATGAACGGTGGATTACGGCGCGCGCAATTTATGAAGAGACGCGGGCAACCGTCGAGCAACTGGCGGCGGCAACAGGCTGCAAGGCCGCGACCATAGAGGCACGCGCCGTGCGGGAAAAATGGGTTCGCTCTGCCGAGAGCACCCGACCCGCCAGCCAGAACGAACGCCTGGCGAAAGTGGTGGATCGGCTGATCGGCGAGGTCGAAGCCATCGGGATGGGCAGCGGCGAGGGCGCGACACTTCTGGACAAAGCCCGCATCGACGCGATCTCGGCGCTGACGCGTACCCTCGAAAAAATCGGCGAAATAACGCGCGGCAGCGATAGCGCGAAAGAGAACCAGATAAAACGAGATGCAGACATGGCCGGAATTCTCCGTCGAATTGACCAACGAATTGTCGAGCTGGCTGAGGGCTATGCAAGACAACTGGTCCGCCGAAAACCTGAGGGGCCGACCTGTTGAGCAGATCGAGAACGAATGGATTTTTCATGCGCGGCTTGCCCAGTATCGGCTGGAGCGGCAGCAGCCCGCGACCTGGCTTGTCATCGGCGGGCGCGGCGCCGGAAAGACGCGACTTGGTGCGGAGTGGGTGAATAGTCTCGTTCGCGGTTTCTCACCCTTTTCCGAAAAGAAACATATGCACATCGCGCTGGTCGGCGAAACGCTCGGCGATGTCCGGGAAGTGATGATCGACGGGCCTTCCGGCATCATAACGATATCGCGTCACAATCGTCCGCGCTTCGAGGCAAGCCGGCGGCGGCTGGTCTGGGACAGCGGCGCAGTGGCGCAGATATTTTCGTCTGAAGATCCCGAAAGTCTCAGAGGGCCGCAGTTCGAGGCGGCGTGGTGCGACGAGCTCGGCAAATGGAAAAATGCCGAAGCCTGTTTCGACATGCTGCAATTCGGTTTGCGGCTCGGCGATCAGCCACGACAGCTCATCACCACGACGCCCCGTCCAACAAAGCTCCTGAAGCGCCTGCTGGCGGAACCTGGCGTTGTCATCGAACGAATGAGAACCGATGAGAACGCGGGCAATCTGTCCCCGGCGTTCCTGCGGATGATGGAAAGGCGCTATGGCGGCACCGCTCTGGGAAGGCAGGAACTCGATGGCGAACTGATCGAAGACCGGGAGGACGCTCTTTGGTCGCGCGTCACGATTGAAAATGTCAGGATTGCCGAACCGCCCGAGCTTTGCCGCATCGTCGTTGCGGTGGATCCGCCGGCTAGTTCGCGCAAGACGTCGGACGCTTGTGGCATCGTTGCGGCGGGGCTGGACCAGGAGGGGCAGGTTATTGTGCTGGCCGATGCAACCGTGCGGGCAGCAAAGCCACATGAGTGGGCCGCTGCTGCCGTTGCGCTGTTTCATCGTCTGGAGGCCGATTGCCTGGTTGCAGAGGTCAATCAGGGCGGCGACATGGTGACGGCGGTGATCCGGACAGTGGACCCGTCTATCCCGGTAAGGGCGGTGCGGGCGACGCGTGGGAAATGGCTGCGCGCCGAGCCGGTTGCGGCACTTTACGAGCAAGGCAGGGTGCGCCACGCCGGGCGTTTTATCGAGCTTGAAGACGAGATGTGCGACCTCGGCCCGAACGGATTGTCCGGCAGCCGGTCGCCGGATCGTGTCGATGCGCTTGTCTGGGCGATAAATGAACTGATGCCGGATCAAATGGCGCGACCGCGTATCCGGGACCTTTTGTAGCGCGCAACGCGTCGTCAGACGCGTCGATACGGCTCAAATTCAAACAGGATGGACATATGGCTTGGAAATGGCCCTGGCCCCGCGATGCGGGGAACGGCAGTGTGCGGCCTGAACGCAAAAGCGGCAATCCGGGTGGTTTTGTTGCCATCCATGCCCAGGGCGAAGCCCGCTGGACACGGCGTGATTATGCGACGCTGTCGCGTGAAGGTTTCATGCGCAATCCGGTCGTGCACCGGGCGGTCCGGCTGATCTCCGAGACGGCCTCCGCGATACCGTGGCTGCTTTACGAAGGGGTTGCGGAACTCGACGAGCATCCGCTTTTGAGGCTGCTTGAGCGGCCCAACCAGCGGCAGGCAGGGGCGTCGTTTCTGGAGGCGCTCTATGGGCATCTCCTGCTGGCGGGAAATGCCTATGTCGAGCTGATCGAGGCAGGCGAGGGCGCGCGGGAGCTACATCTCCTGCGGCCCGATCGTGTGACCGTTCTGACGGATGCTTCCGGATGGCCTTCAGCGCTCGAATACCGCGAAGGCACGGGCAAGCGAAAAGCGCCCATGGGCGTCGTTTCGGGCGGTGGGGCGTTGCATCTGACGCTGTTCCATCCGCTGGACGATCATTACGGCTTTCCGCCGCTCGAAGCAGCGCTGATGGCGCTCGATACGCACAATGCGGCGGGACGCTGGAACAAGGCGCTGCTCGACAATTCCGCCCGCCCCTCCGGTGCGCTGGTTTATGCGCCGAAGGAAGGCGGCAACCTCACCGACGAACAGTTCGAGCGGCTGAAGACTGAGCTCGAGGAAGGGTATTCGGGCACGACCCGCGCCGGCCGGCCGCTTCTGCTGGAGGGTGGGCTGGACTGGAAGGCCATGGGCATGACGCCGAAGGACATGGACTTCATCGAGGCGAAACACTCGGCGAGCCGCGATATTGCGCTGGCCTTCGGCGTGCCGCCGATGCTGCTCGGCATTCCCGGCGACAACACCTATGCGAACTATCAGGAGGCGAACCGGGCTTTCTACCGACTGACGATCCTGCCGCTGGTGGCCCGTATTTCCAAAGAGCTTTCCGGCTGGCTTGGCCCGGTGTTCGGCGAGGAATTGCGGCTCTGGTACGACGCCGACCGTGTCGACGGGCTGTCCGGGGAGCGCGACGCACTGTGGGCGCGAGTGGGGGCAGCAACATTCCTGAGCGATGACGAGAAGCGCGACGCGGTGGGTTATCAGCCGCGCGATATGGCGTGATCGTTCGCTCCAAACGAGGAGGTTCATCATGACCGAGATGTCACAGGCAGCCTGGATCTGGTTCGCCAAAAGCGCTGGCGCGGTCGCCGGCTCGGCGATTTCGCTGGCTTACATTCTGCCGCACGGGCGGCACGACGCGGCGGCACGCTTCGCGGTTGGCGTGGTGTGCGGCCTGGTGTTCGGCGGAACCGCCGGCCTCAAGGTCGCAGCCGAACTCGGCGTTCAGGACATGATCGCGCCGGGCGAACTCGTGCTGATGGGATCGGCGATCGCAAGCCTTTGTGCCTGGTGGGCGCTGGGGTTCGTCATGCGCGCCTTCCAGCATAGCAGCCTCGCCCGGTTCATCGAAAGGAGACATGAGAGGATGAATGGCGATGGGCGTTGATGCGGCAAGGTTTTGCGAACGGAAATTCGTCGATCTGGTGCTCGACGAAGTTGAAACGGACGGCTCCTTTTCCGGCTACGCCAGCCTGTTCGGGCGGGTCGATCTCGGCAAGGATATCGTCGAGCGCGGAGCCTTCGCCAAGTCGCTGCGGACGCGCGGAGCGCCCGGTATCCGGATGCTTTTCCAGCACGACCCCAATGAACCGATCGGGGTCTGGACCGAAGTGAAGGAAGATGCGCGGGGCCTGTTCGTTCGCGGGCGGCTGGCGAAGGACGTAGGCCGGGCTCGCGATGTGCTCGGCCTGATGCGCGGTGGCGCTCTCGACGGTCTGTCGATCGGATTTCGCGCCGTTCGCGCCAGGAAAGACGCGGCAAGCGGCATTCGCCATATCTTCGAGGCGGACCTCTGGGAGATATCCGTCGTCACCTTTCCGATGTTGCCCGAGGCGCGCATCGAAACGGTGAAAGTGCGAAAGCGTCCGCTGCCGACAATACGCGAATTCGAATGCTGGCTCACGCGGGATGCGGGGCTGACAAGGAGCGAAGCCAGGGCGGTCATCGCCAAGGGCTTCGCCAATCTCGTGAGCGGGCGGGATGCCGCGGCGGGAACACCCACAGGCCTCGCGGCCACGATCCGCGAAGCGACGCGGATGATCAACGAAACAAGGAAATCCCTCATATGAATGCAGCACACAATTGCGGTGCGCTCGAAACCAAATCGGCTTCGGGCGAGCATCTCGATCTTTCCGATGCCTTCGGCGAGTTCATGACGACCTTCGAGGCGTTCAAGGACAGCAACAATGAAAGGCTGGCGCAACTCGAACGGCGCGGCACCGATGTCGTGACGACCGAAAAGGTCGATCGTATCTCGCGCGCACTGGACGAGCAGAAACGCGCCCTCGACAATCTCTCACTGAAGAAGATCCGCCCCGCACTTGGGCGCGAAGGCGGCAGGCTCGCATACAGCGAACACAAGAGCGCGTTCGAGGCTTATGTCCGCAATGGCGACGATCGCCAGCTTCGTGCACTCGACACCAAGGCGATGTCCTACGGTTCCGGCCAGGATGGCGGCTATCTGGTGCCGGACGAAACCGAGATGGAAATCGGCAGGCGGCTTTCGGCGCTTTCACCGATCCGTTCGATCGCTTCGGTGCGGCAGGTGTCTGCAGCGGTTCTGAAGAAGCCATTCGCCATCAACGGCCCGGCGGTCGGCTGGGTCGGTGAGACGGCGGCGCGGCCGCAGACGGCAGCGCCGACGCTCGCGGAATTGCAGTTCCCGACCATGGAACTCTATGCCATGCCGGCCGCGACGCCGTCGCTGCTGGAAGATGCGGTGGTCGATCTCGACCAGTGGATTTCGAGCGAAGTCGAAGCGGCATTCGCCGAGCAGGAGGGTGCAGCCTTCGTGAATGGCGATGGCACCAACAAACCCAAGGGCTTTCTCGACTACACGACAGTGGCCGAGGGAAACTGGGCCTGGGGCAAGATCGGCTACACGCTGACCGGCGACACCGGTGAACTGCCGGCCGACGACCCGTCCGATGTCCTCATCGATACGGTCTACGCGTTGAAGGCCGGTTATCGCCAGAACGCCAACTGGGTGATGAACCGCAAGACGCAGGCCTCGATCCGCAAGCTGAAGGACGCTGACGGCAACTACCTGTGGCAGCCTCCGGCAGCCCCTGGCCAGCGTGCCATGCTGATGGGCTTTCCGCTCGTCGAAGCGGAAGACATGCCCGATGCCGGCGCTAATGCAACGCCGATCGCCTTTGGCGACTTTGCCCGCGGCTATCTGATCGTGGATCGCACGGGCGTTCGCGTGTTGCGCGATCCTTACTCCGCCAAGCCCTACGTCCTGTTCTACACGACCAAGCGCGTCGGCGGCGGCGTGCAGGATTTCGACGCGATCAAGTTGCTCAAATTCGGCACTAACTAAGATCTTCTGACCTCCCGATCGACAATGTTAAACGGCGAGCCACCCCCTCTCGCCGATCGCATTGTCGCGGCGGCCCCGGTTCCTCCAGCCGGGGCCGTTTTCTTTTTGAAATCCGAAAACGAGGTGCGCAAATGACGCTTTTCCGAACGGTCGATCCGGCCGTCGAACCGGTGACGCTGACGGCGGTGAAAAGCCATCTGCGCCTATCGCACGACACCGAAGATGAGTTGCTGTCCGGGTTGATCAAGGCGGCACGCGAGGATGTCGAGCGGGTAACCGGCGTTGCGATGATCAGCCAGAGCTGGCGATTGGCCATGGATCGCTGGCCGCGCAGCGGTCGCGTGGTGCTGGCGCGCTATCCGGTGCAGGAAATCCTTTCCGTGACGGTCTTCGGCAGTGAAGGAGAAGCTTCGCTGGTCGATCCGGCGGACTATCAGGTCGACACGCTTTCGCGGCCCGCGCGTATTCATTTCGAACGGCGTCCCGAGCCGATGCGGGCGATGAACGGCATCGAGATCGATTTTTCTGCTGGTTTCGGCGAGGCCGGGACGGACGTGCCGGACCTGTTGAAGCGCGCGGTCATGATGCTGGTTACCCACTGGTACGAGTTTCGCGCCAGCTACGGGGCGGCAGATCAGCCGGTTTCCTATCCGGCGGGCTACGACCGGCTGATTGCCGGCTATCGCGAGCGGAGGCTGTGATGAACGCAACCTTTATCGACCCGGGCCGACTGAGGACCGAGCTGGCGTTGCAGGAATGCGTTGTAACGTCTGATGGTCTGGGCGGGCATGGCGAGACCTGGTCCGAGATTGCCTCTGTCTTTGCTATGGTCGAGCCGGTGGGGGCACAAAGCGTCTTCGGCGCCGGGCAGTCACTGGAGACGGTGACCCATCGTGTCACGATCAGGCGGCGCGACGGCGTGGCAAGCGGCATGCGCTTCGTCAGGCAGGAGCGCGTGTTCGAAATCGTCACCGTTCATGATCCCGACGAGACCGGCCGATATCAGGTATGCAGGGTACGGGAGGAGGGGCGATGAAAGTGGCGATGGCAATGACGCTCGACGGCCTTTTGCGTTCCCTGCGCTGGAAGGCGCACGATCTGGCGGAGAACGCCGAACGCCGCTACCGTACGCAACCGCGAACTGCGTTGACCGGAGAGGATATCCCCGATCGCGCGGCTCGAAGGATGGGGGACCAGGACGATGACCGCACCAGCCGCTGAATTGCAGAAGGCGATTTTTGTCGCGCTCGGCGGCGACCCGGCCCTGACGGTGCTTCTCGGCGGCGGCAAGATCTACGATCATGCTCCGGCCAATATCGCGTTTCCCTACATCACCTTCGGGCGCACAAGCATCTACGACTGGAGCACCGGAACCGAAAGCGGAACCGAGCAGCTTTTTACGCTGCATGTCTGGTCGAAGGCCAAGGGCAAGAAGGAAACGCTCGATGTCATGGAAGCTGCGCGGGCGTGTCTGGACGGCGGTTCCCTTGCGCTCGACGAACATCACCTTGTGAACATGCGCCTCGAATTCGCCGAGGCGCGATATGACGAGGACCTTTCGGTCCATCACGGCTTGCTGCGCTATCGCGCGGTGACCGAAGAAGCGGCCTGAGTATTCGCGCTCCGGCGCGGCCGCACACTTCCAACAAAAAATCAGGAGACCACCATGGTCGCACAGAAGGGCAAGGACCTTCTTCTCAAGCTCGACTCCAATGGAACGGGCAGTTTCGTCACGGTTGCCGGCCTGAGGTCGAAGCGTATCGCCTTCAACAGCGAGACCGTCGATATCACCGATTCTGATTCTGCGGGACGCTGGCGGGAATTGCTTGCCGGCAGCGGCGTGCAGCGGGCCTCAATCGGCGGCTCGGGGATTTTCAAGGATGCGCAGTCCGACGCGACCATCCGGCAGCGTTTCTTCGCTGGTGAAATCTCCAGCTGGCAGTTTCTGGTCCCGGATTTCGGGACTGTCCAGGGAGCGTTCCAGATCACCTCGCTCGAATATACCGGCAGCCACGACGGTGAAGTGACTTTCGAAATGTCTCTCGAATCCGCGGGGCCGGTCAGCTTCACGGTGATGCCATGACGGTAAACCGAAGGCGCGGCGAGATCGCTGCAGAACTCGACGGCAAGACATATCGGCTGTGCCTGACGCTCGGGGCGCTGGCGGAACTGGAAGCTGCCTATGCGGCCGACGATCTCGGCGCGCTGGTCGAGCGGTTTTCCCGCGGGCGCCTGTCGGCGCTCGACATGATCCGTATCATCGGAGCTGGATTGCGTGGTGCTGGCCACGACATATCGGACGATGACGTCGGTGGAATGCAGGCAGCAAACGGCGCGACAGGCTTTGCAGCAATCGTGTCCGACTTGCTGACCGCGACATTCGGCACCGCAGAGGGTGAGCCTTCGCCAAACCCTTGAAGGCCGCAGCGGCAGAACAAAGCGAATTCCCGTGGGACCACGTCATGGCCATGGGTTTCGGCCTGCTGCGGCTTTCTCCAAAGACATTCTGGTCGATGACGCCCCGCGAGTTTGAACGCGCGATCAGCGCGCTGTCTCCGAGCAAGGGCGCTGCGCCGCGACGCAGTGATCTTGTGTCACTCATGCGCGCCTTTCCCGACAAATCCTTACAGGAGGAAGCATGGCCGAAGACGTGATCGTCTCGATAAATGCCGACACGACACCCTTCCAGACGGCGCTCGAAAATCTGGAGAAAATGTCGGACCGCTTCGGCACCCAGCTGACGGGAGCGCTGAAAAATGCCGCGATCAACGGCCGGGAACTCGACGATGTTCTGCGCCGCGTCGGGTTGAACCTGGCCGGGATGGCGCTTGAGCAAGGATTGAAGCCGCTTCAATCGCTGGCTGGATCACTGTTTTCGGGACTGCTCGGCGGACTTGGCGGGATTTTGCCCTTCGCCAAGGGCGGCGTTCCCGGTCATGTGGTGCCGTTCGCCAGCGGTGGCGTGGTTTCCACGCCCAGCTATTTTCCGATGGGCCGCAATATCGGCCTGATGGGAGAGGCGGGATCGGAGGCGATCCTGCCGCTGCAGAGATCGGCCGATGGGCGGCTGGGGGTCGCGGCTTCGGGAGGCGGCTCGCCGGTCAACGTGGTGTTCAATGTCACGGTTCAGGACGCGGCCTCGTTCCGTAAATCCGAAGCGCAGATAACCGGCATGCTGGCGCGTGCCGTATCGCGCGGCACAAGAACCTTTTGAGGACGAGCATGACGGAACTTTCCGGTTTTCACGATGTGCGGTTTCCGCTTGCGATCTCCTTCGGTGCGACCGGCGGACCCGAAAGACGCAATGAGATTGTCGCACTGACCTCTGGCCGCGAAAAACGCAATGCCCGGTTCTCGCAGTCACGGCATCACTACGACGCTGGGACCGGCGTAAGATCGCTGGAGGACCTTCACGACGTGCTGGTTTTCTTCGAAGCCAGACGCGGGTCGCTGCACGCGTTTCGTTTTCGCGACCCCTTCGACATGAAATCCTGCTGTCCGGCCGATACGCCGTCGGCGCGAGATCAGGCATTGGGAAGCGGCGACGGTGCGACGGCTCGATATGCGCTGGTGAAACGCTATGGGACCGGCGACGAGGCTTATCTTCGCTTCGTGCGAAAGCCCGCGCCGGGCACGTTGAAGGTTGCCGTTGGTGGCGTCGAGGTATCGGCAGGATCCTTTGCCTTCGATGATGAAACAGGCGAGATCGTCTTTGCTGCAAATGCGATCCCCCCATTTGGGGCTGCAGTCACAGCCGGCTACGAGTTCGACGTTCCTGTGCGGTTCGACATAGAGCGCATGTCGATGAGCCTGACGGCCTTCAAGGCGGGGCAGATACCGTCCATTCCGTTGATCGAGGTGCAGCTTTGAACGCCTATCCGCAAGCTCTTGCCGAGCATTTGTCGCGCGACATCACCACCGTCTGCAACTGTTGGCGGATGACTCGGGTCGATGGACAGGTCACCGGCTACACCGACCATGACCGTGCTTTGCGCTTCGATGGAACTTCGTTTGAGCCTGAATCGGGTTTCAGCGCGAGCGAAGCGAGAAAAACAATCGGACTGGCCGTCGATACGGTCGATATCGAGGGCGCGCTTTCGTCCGCGCTTATCAGCGATGATGATGTCGCCGCAGGACTTTATGATCGCGCGAAAGTCGAGACTTTTCTCGTCGATTGGCGCGAGCCCGGCAATTTTGCCTTGCTGCGTACGGCGACGATCGGAAAGATCACCCGCAGCGACCAGCGTTTTGTCGCCGAGCTGGAAAGCATGACGCATGCGCTGGATCAGCCGAACGGGCGCTACGTGACCCGTTCCTGCGACGCTGAATTGGGCGATGCGCGCTGCAAATTTCACCTCAACCGACCCGGCTACGGCGCAGCAGGCACGGTAATGTCCCTGGATGGTGCCGATACGATTGTGGTTTCCGGACTTGAAGCATTCGAAGCTGGCTGGTTCTCCCATGGCGTCCTGACCTGGACGGGCGGTACGCGAGCCGGACAAACCGATCGCGTGGCTGATCATCGCCGCGACATACGCGGTATCGTGTTGATGTTACGACCCGTAAACGGCCCTGCCATCGGCTCAGGCGACGGCTTTTCGATCAAGGCCGGCTGCGACAAGACCTTCGCGACCTGTAAGGTAAAGTTCTCGAACTCGCTGAATTTCCGAGGATTTCCGCATCTTCCGGGCAATGACGCCGCCTATGGCTATGTCACGGAGGGCGGCCAGTTCGATGGACGTCCAGTCGTACCATGAGCCCTGGAGAGATATCGGCGGCAATTCTGGCCGAGGCGCGAAGCTGGCTCGGCACGCCTTATCGCCATCAGGGCCGGCGCAAGGGCGTGGGCTGCGATTGCCTCGGCCTGGTCCTCGAGGTCTGGCGCGAGATTTACGGGATGGAGCCGGAGCTACCCGGTGCCTATGCTCCGGACTGGGCGGAGGCGGGTGAGCAAGACTTGCTGCTCTTGGCGACACGACGGCATTGCCCTGAAAAAGCAGCGGATGAGCTTGCGGCGGGTGATTTGATCCTGTTTCGCTGGCGTCCGCATCTGCCGGCAAAGCACGCGGGAATTCTGCTCGAACCGGATCGTTTCATTCACGCTTATCAAGGCAGCGCGGTGGTCGTTTCGGCACTGGTGCCGCAGTGGAGACGCCGCATCGCCGGCGTGTTCGCCTTCCCGAATATCCCAAGACAAACTGAGCTCCGGAGGCCTTAATGGCGACCATTCTGCTGCAAGCCGCCGGGGCGTTTCTTGGCGGCGCGCTCGGTCCTGTCGGAAGCGCGATTGGATCGGCCGCTGGTGCCCTGGCCGGCTATGCCATCGACCGGGCCTTGATCGACAGCACCCGCCACGTCGAAGGACCGCGCCTGACGGGCGCGCGCGCGTTTACGGCAGAGGAGGGGGCCTCGATCCCACGCGTCTATGGCGCGGCCCGTCTGGGCGGTACCTTGATCTGGGCGACGCATTTCGAGGAAACCCGTTCGACGAAGCGCCAAGGCTCCAAGGGCGGCGCGCGCGTCACGGAGTATTCCTATTTCGCCAATGTCGCCTTTGCGCTGTGCGAAGGTGAAATCGCTGGTGTTCGCCGTATCTGGGCGGATGGCCGCGAAATAGACCGAAACAATTTTGAGATCAGGATTTATCGCGGAACCGAGGATCAACCCGTCGATCCGCTGATAGAAGCCAAGCAGGGCAGCGGCAATGCGCCGGCCTACCGCGGTCTTGCCTATGTCGTGATCGATCGCTTTGCGCTTGGCGAATACGGCAACCGGATACCGCAGCTCCAATTCGAAATCCTGCGGCCGGTCGGGAATACGGCCAGAAACGTTCGCGCCATCTCGCTCATTCCTGGGGCGACCGAATACGGCCTTTCAGCGGAACTGGTGACGCGTCAGAAAAGGCCCGGCGAGACTGAGGCCGAGAATCGCCATATTCTCCATGCCGGCACGAATCTGGCGGCATCGCTGGACGAACTCCAGATGCTATGCCCAAATCTCGAGCGCGTGGCTCTGGTTGCCACTTGGTATGGCGATGATCTGCGGGCCGGGAATTGCAAGGTTCGCCCGGGCGTGACCAGCCGGCTTTCTGCAGGCTTTTCCCAAAGCTGGAGAGCCTCGGGCGTCGGTCGCGACGCTGCGATGCTTGTATCTTCGGTTGACGGCAGCGCTGCCTATGGTGGCACGCCGTCCGACCGGAGCATCATATCCGCGATCCGCGAGATCAAGGCGCGCGGCCTGAAAGTGACGCTCTATCCGTTCATCATGATGGACATTGCGGCCGGAAACACGTTGCCAGATCCTTATGGAGATGCTGCTCAGGCCAGCTACCCATGGCGCGGCAGGATTACAGCCAATCCGGCTGCTATGCGACCGGGGGCCGCCGACAAGACGATGGCGGCACGTACGCAGGTGTCGGCATTCTGCGGCGGCGCACAGAGAAATCAGTTCGCCGCTTCAGATGGAACGATCCTGTTTTCGGGATCGGCGGATGACTGGGGCTATCGCCGTTTCGTGCTTCACTTCGCGCATCTGGCGCGGGCTGCCGGCGGGGTCGATGCTTTCCTGATCGGAACCGAGTTGCGCGGACTGACCACGCTGCGCGATGGAGAAGGCCAATTCCCGTTCGTCGAGGCACTGTGCGCGCTGGCCGCCGATGCGCGCGAAATCCTGGGCCCTGATACCGCCATCACCTACGGCGCCGACTGGAGCGAATATTTTGGCCATCACCCGGCCGACGGCAGCGGTGACGTCTGCTTTCATCTGGACGCCTTGTGGGCGCATCCGGCTATCGATGCAATCGGCATAGACAACTACATGCCACTCTCCGACTGGCATGATTCAGACTATTCCTCGCAAAATCCTGACGGTTTTTCAGGGCCTTATGACGAAGGCGGCATGAGCGGCGCGATAGCCGGCGGCGAGGGCTACGACTGGTATTATGTGTCTGATGGCGCTCGAAAGCTGCGTGACCGCTCGTCGATTACGGATGGAGCCTACGGAAAGCCGTGGGTCTACCGATACAAGGATTTGGTAAGCTGGTGGAGCAATCCGCATTACGATCGCGTGGCGGGACAGGAGGTCCCGGCGCCGACCGGTTGGGTGCCCTGTTCGAAGCCGATCTGGTTTACCGAACTCGGCTGCCCTGCCGTGGACAAGGGGCCGAACCAGCCGAATGTCTTTCCGGATCCGAAATCGGCTGAAACCGCGGAGCCGTATTTTTCAAATGGCGGCCGGTCTGATCTGGCGCAGAAACGGTTTCTGGATGCTCACTTTCGGCATTGGGACCCGGCAGGGCTGGATTTCATCGACGATTGGAACCCGGTCTCCCCCGTCTATGGCGGGCGCATGGTCGATCCGGCGCGCATGTATCTATGGGCGTGGGATGCACGGCCATTTCCGGCGTTCCCGCTTCGCACCGATATCTGGAGAGATGGCGACAACTGGCAGCGTGGCCATTGGCTGAATGGGCGGCTTCAAAGCCCGGGCGTTGGCGCACTGGTGAACCAGATACTTAGGGATCATGGTCTTCCGCCTGCCGAGGTCTCGGACGCAGATGGTACGGTTCATGGCTATGTCATCTCCGATCCGACTACGGCGCGCTCAGCGCTGGAGCCGATCATCGAACTCTTTGATCTTTCTGTCACCGAAGAGCCCGATCGGCTCGTCTTTCGAAGCGCCGGTTCGCAGGTTTCCGGGTCGATTGAGATCGATGAATTGGTCTGGAACTATGGCGATGCCATGGTTGAAACCGTTCGCGTGCCCGACCATGAACTGCCGGTTGAAGGCATCCTCGCATTTCGAGACCCTTTGACGGAGTATCAGGCGGCATCCGTCAGAACCGTTCGTTTCGGCGCACCGGGCAGCCGCCTGCAGACCGTTTCGTTCCCGGGCGTGCTGGAAAAAGGGCAGGGCCAGGCGCTTCTGGCAGACTGGATGCGGCGTGTCTGGTGCGAACGTGAGACCGTGACTTTCGCTGTTGCCGCGCAAACGGTGGACATTGTTCCGGGCGCAATCGTGCGTCTGCCGTCCTTGGCCGGCGGCTCTGAATTTCTGGTCACAGGAATAGAGGAGGGTTTGGTCCGCAAGGTTGCTGCGCGGCAGATAGTGCGCTCGGCCCCCGCGCCGTGGCAATCAGCAAAGATCGAAGCAAAGCCGGTGCTTGCGCAACTCGTTGGCCTGCCACATGTGGAATTCCTCGATTTGCCCGCCTTGTCCGGCGGTCTGCCTCAAGATCAGTTCAAGGTCGCTGTCTGGCAAAAGCCTTGGAAGAGCCAGTTGGTTTTCGTATCCCCGGAAGAGACGGGCTTCGTACAACGTGCATCGGTTTCCCGCCCGGCAGATGTCGGCCGTTTGGTCGAGGCGCTGACGCCAGGATTTGAGGGACGCGTCGATCAGGTCGGCTCCCTCGTCGTGGAATTGTTCGATGCGGAAGTGGCGAGCGTCAGCTCCCTTCAGTATCTGAACGGCGCGAACGCAGCAGCAATCAGATCGACGGCCGGCGTCTGGGAAATCGTGCAGTTCCGGACGGCAGAAGAAATAGCTCCCGATGTCTGGCGGCTTGGCGATCTGTTGCGCGGTCAGTTGGGAACGAACGACGCGATGATGGCCGGTGCCGCTGCCGGCGCCAGTTTTGTCATGCTGGACGATGCGGTTCAGGCAGGGGGCCTGTTGGCCAGCGAAATCGGCCTTCCTCTCAACTGGCGTGTCGGGCCTGTGGGAACGGATTTTTCGAGCGCCAGTTTTGTAACGCAATCGGCAACCGGAGGTTTGCGCGCGCAGTTACCGCTATCGCCGGTCCATCTGCGCGCGACACGAAGGACAAATGGCGACCTCTCGATTTCATGGATACGGCGGGGCCGCATCGATGCCGATAGCTGGTCGGCAAGTGAAATCCCGCTCGGCGAAGAACGTGAAGAATATCAGATCGAGATCGCCCGGCCGAACGGGGTTGCGCTTCGCACCGTGACCGTTTCGGAGCCGAGGTGGCTTTATCAGGCAACTTCCATCGCATCGGATCTGGGTTCCGCGGCCGTCGAGATCGACGTGACCGTGAGGCAACTCAGCGTAGCCGTTGGTTGGGGCATCCCGGCCAGCCGGCGGTTTGTGCTGAATTAGTGTTCCATTTCTCCTGAAAGGAAAGAAACAAGCGATGAACGAAAGCAAACCTTGGTATCTCTCGCGCACGATCTGGGCGTCTGTGATCACCGTTATGGCCGCAACGGCCGGGCTGATTGGTCTTTCTGTCGACGATGCCGATCAGGCTGTCCTGACGGACACTATACTTCAGGTTGTTACAGGGCTGGCGGGCATTATTGCCATTATTGCGCGGCTGTCGGCTACGGACCGGATCGGCTGAAACGACAGGGATCGTCGCAGGCTTGCCAGCCTGCTCCAATACTGCTGATCTATCGTTCATTTCACGTTCAGCAGTCATTGGGTAGAACGACACGCATGAAAACGCTTCGCTCAAAATTCCGGTCTGCTGCCCTGGCGCTCAGCGCCTCAGGCGTATTGTTGTCGGGGGTATTCTCTCTCCCGGCAGGAGCGGACGAATTTTCCGATGAACAGCCGCTGATCATGGCTGCTGCCGATTGCTATTCGATCGGCCAGCAGGTCGCCGCTCAAAACGGCGGCACGCTTGCCAAAGCGAGCTCGGCAACCCGCGGCGGTCAGGCTGTCTGCGTGATCGTCGTCCTGGTGCCTGGCAAGGATGGCGAGCGGCCGCGACGTTCCGAGTTCGTCGTTCCGCAGAACTGAGTTCCGGTTTGCGTTGTTTCCCCACAGCTTGGAATCGGCCTATATCTGACCCCCGTTTGCGGTAACAGGCGAATAAAATCATGCGCATACTGGTCGTAGAAGATGACAAGGACCTGAACCGTCAGGTGTCAGAGGCGCTCAGCGATGCCGGATATGTCGTCGACACGGCATTCGACGGTGAGGAAGGGCATTTCCTCGGTGATACCGAACCTTATGACGCTGTCGTGCTCGATATCGGTCTGCCGCAGATGGATGGGATCAGCGTGGTCGAACGCTGGCGGCGAAACGGCCGCAAGATGCCTGTGCTTATTCTCACGGCGCGCGACCGCTGGAGCGACAAGGTTTCCGGCATCGACGCAGGGGCCGACGACTATGTGACGAAGCCCTTCCATATCGAGGAAATCCTGGCGCGCGTGCGTGCGCTCATTCGCAGGGCCGCGGGCCATGCTTCCTCGGAATTGACATGCGGTCCGTTGCGGCTCGATACAAAAGCCTCGAAAGCGGACGTCAACGGCGTGCCACTCAAATTGACCTCCCACGAATTCAGGCTGCTTGCCTATCTCATGCATCACATGGGCGAGGTTGTTTCACGCACCGAACTGGTGGAGCATCTGTATGATCAGGATTTCGATCGGGATTCCAATACGATCGAGGTGTTCGTCGGCCGGCTTCGCAAGAAGATGGGCATCGACATGATCGAGACGGTGCGGGGTATGGGCTATCGCATGCGTGAGCCCAGCGTGTGAGGCCCGAACGTCTCCAGCCATCGATTTTGTCCGGCGGACATATCAGATGACCGTCGGACCCCGCTCGCTGGCATTTCGCGTCGTCGCCTTTTCAACCATCTGGGCGGTTCTTGCTCTCATTGCCATCTACACGGTGATCGCCACGCTCTATCAACAGACGAGCGAACGGGGTTTCGAGAGCCTTTTGTCCGCCCATCTCTTCAACCTGATCGGGTCTGTTGGCGTGTCGGAGCCCGGCGTGCTGACCGGTGGCCCTGATCTCGGCGATCTCAGATTTTCCGAACCAAATTCGGGCTGGTACTGGGTGGTCGAGCCAGCCTCACCTGGCCTGAGCGGTTCGCTTCGTTCGCTGTCGATGACGGAGCCGATTCCGTCGCCGACTGCCGAAGAGGTTCCGTTCAACTCCAGCTTCCAGCGCAATTACGAAACCAAGGGCATCGCCGGCGAAGATCTCGAAGTGTTTGAAAGCGAGTTCGTGCTCGATGCAAAGAATCGGATCGCGCGCTTTCGCGTCATGGGGAACCGGACGGAACTGGAAGATGAGATCGGCGTCTTCGAACGACGTCTCCTAACCTATCTCTCGCTGTTTGGCGTGGGGATGATCGCCATCAATGCGATCGCGATTCTTTTGGGCCTGAGACCGCTTGGCCGGGTTCGTGAGGCGCTGGCTATGGTGCGTGAGGGGACCGCCCAGAGGCTGGACGGCAAGTTTCCTGCCGAGATCGAGCCGCTGGCCAACGAAACCAATGCGCTCATCGACAACAATCGGCGCATCGTCGAGCGATCGCGCACTCAGGTCGGAAATCTGGCACATTCGCTGAAAACGCCTCTTGCCGTACTCATCAATGAGGGGCGGGCTCTGGGCGGCAAGAAGGGAAAGCTCATCTCCGACCAGGCAACAGCCATGCAAAGCCAGGTCGATCACTATCTCCAGCGCGCTCGTGTGGCGGCGCAGCGCGACAGCGTCGTCTACCGGACGCCCATTTCCCCGATTTTGCACCGGTTGGTGCGAGTGATGGAGAAGCTGAAGCCGGAGAACCAGCTTACGCTCGTGGAACCGTCATCTGAAATCGTATTCGGCGGTGAACGTGAAGACTTGGAGGAAATCGTCGGCAATCTGCTGGAAAATGCCATGAAATGGGCAAATAGCACTGTGCGCGTGTCGGTTGACCAGGTAGCCCACGGCGAGGATGCGGTGGGCATGTTCTCGATAACGATCGAGGACGATGGACCGGGTATACCCGAGGAAAAGGCGCGCGAAGCGCTAAAACGCGGTCGGCGTCTCGACGAAACTAAGCCAGGCTCGGGTTTGGGCCTTGCGATCGTTGCGGATCTCGTCAACGAATACAGCGGCAAGCTCATGCTCGAGCGGTCTGCAATGGGCGGTCTTAGTGCGATTGTTCAACTTCGCAGTGTGCAATAGGAAGAATGCGCCGTTCGGCCATAGGCAAGCGGCCAAATTTCGGCCAAATATCAACACTAACGCAACGTCCAAGCCCTTGATCATGGTTGCAAATTCGGAGCTGGTGGTAAGCATGAAATTTCGCGTGACACTGGTTGCCGGACTGCTTGCCGTCTCGGGGTGCACGACGACCGGTTTGTCCGACACGAAAGTGGGCGCCGCCGCCGGCGCTATCGTGGGCGGCGTAACCGGAAATCAGGCCGGTTCGGCAAATGGAAAAGTCGCCTCGACAATCCTCGCTGCGATGGGCAATGGACTGATTGGCGGCTCGGCCGGCGCAGGCATGGACGATCGGGATCGTCGAAGCGCGCTCGAAGCCGAATACAAGGCGCTTGAATACACACAAAGTGGCCAGCCCGTTTCATGGAAAAGCGAGCGATCGGGTTTCTCGGGTCAGGTGGTCGCGGCGCAGCCCTATCGCGTTGGATCGCAGGATTGCCGACAGTATACCCATACGGTCTATGCCTCCGGCCAGACCCGAACCGCGCGTGGGACGGCCTGCCGAAACACCGATGGCAGCTGGACGCCGCTGACCTGACGCCCCTTTCGGCTTGTTGGCATAAGGTAGGGTTGGACGCTAATCCGCCGCAGGCGGATGATGTTGGCATGGAATCTGGTGGCGTCTATTAAGAGTGCATGATGTTCTGGATCGTTGCAGCCCTGCTCACGCTCGGTGCTAGCCTTGCGGTTTTATTGCCGCTTGCTAGCCGGCCGAAGGGCGATTCCGGCGGCAATGAGCATGATCTCGAAGTTTACAGGGATCAGCTCTCGGAACTCGACCGGGATATGGCAAGGGGTCTGATCGCTCCCGCGGACGCGGAACAGGCTCGCGCCGAGATCGCGCGCAGGATCATCCGGGCCGGCAGTGGCGGCGAAGGCGGCTCTGTTCCGCGCTTTGCGACGAGCGGTCGGGTACTCGGCGGTGTGGCCGTCCTTGCAATTCCATTGATAAGTTGGGGGCTCTATGCGGCCATCGGGTCGCCGGATGTCCCGTCCCAGCCGCTGCAGGAGAGGCTGGCGCAGAACCCGGCGGACGGTTCGGTTGACGAACTCATCGCGCGGGCAGAAGGCCATCTCGCTGCCAATCCGCAGGATGGACGCGGTTGGGACGTGTTGGCGCCGGTCTATCTGAGGCTCGGCCGTTTCGATGAAGCCGCCACGGCCTACCGCAATGCTATCCGGCTGGAAGGCTCTACCGCAACGCGTGAAGCAGGGTTGGGCGAGGCGATTACCGATGCCGGTGAGGGCATTGTATCTTCAGACGCGCAGCGTGCTTTCGAACGGGCGCTGAAACTTGAGCCTACACAACCGAAAGCAAGCTTTTATCTGGCCACAGCGCTGGTTCAGGATGGCAAGATGACGGAGGCCGCCAAGGCCTGGGAGGCCATGCTGGCGCTCCTTCCCGGTGACTCGCCCTGGCGAAGCCCCACGGAACAGGCACTGGCCGAGACCAGGAAGCGTCTGGCGGAAGCTGGTCCACAAAAGCCCTCCACAGGCCCGACCCAGACCGAGATCGATGCCGTGGCTTCCATGTCGCCGACGGACCGGACCGCCATGATCGAAACCATGGTGGCAGGGTTGGACGAAAAGCTGCGCGAGAATCCGAACGATCCGGAAGGCTGGATGCGGCTTGTGCGCTCGTATCTCGTGCTTGGCAAAAAGGATGATGCGCGCACAGCGTTCAATCGCGGTTTGTCCGCTTTGGGCGCTTCGACCGAGGACGGTCGGAAATTCGCCGACTTTGCAGCCACTCTTGGCCTCTCGGCGACGGAGTAGCTGGTATGACGCGTAAACAGAAGAGATTGTCGGTCATCGCAGCGGGCGCCGCATTTCTGATCGCCGCGACCGGCCTTACATTTTACGCGCTTGGCCAGAAGGCATCCTATTTCTACATGCCTGCTGATCTGCAGACGGCCACACTCGAACCAGGTCAGCGCATTCGCCTCGGCGGCCTTGTCGAAAAGGGCACGATCGTTCGAGGGCAGGGCACTGAGGTCAGCTTTGGCGTAACCGACAAGGAAAATTCGGTTAAAGTGACTTATACCGGCATTCTTCCCGATCTTTTTCGGGAAGATCAGGGCGTCATCACCGAAGGCACCTTTGGCGCCGACGGCGTCTTTGTTGCCGACAGCGTGCTTGCCAAGCATGATGAAAACTACATGCCGAAAGAGGTTGCCGATAGCCTGAAAGCCAAGGGCGTCTGGCAGGATGAACAGGCAGGGGGCGGTTCGTAATGGTTGAAACCGGTCACTTTGCGCTTGTTCTGGCCTTTGCGCTGGCCCTGGTACAGTCGCTGGTGCCGCTGTTTGGCGCGCGCACCAGCAATGAGCGGCTGATGGCTGTTGGTGGCCCGGTCGCTGTCACCGGTTTTGCGCTGACGGCACTTTCCTTTGCCGCCCTCACCATGGCCTATGTGCAGTCCGATTTTTCGGTCGCCAATGTCTGGGAGAACTCGCATTCGCTCAAGCCGATGCTGTTCAAGATCACCGGCACATGGGGCAACCACGAAGGCTCGATGCTGCTCTGGGTGCTGATCCTGACGTTCTTCGGCGCGCTGGTCGCGGTGTTTGGCACCAACCTTCCAAACACGTTGCGTGCTAATGTTTTGGCCGTTCAGGGCTGGATCGGTGCTGCTTTCTTCCTTTTCATCCTGGCGACGTCCAACCCCTTTGCGCGGTTGGTGCCGGCGCCGATCGAGGGGCGGGATCTCAACCCGATCCTTCAGGATATCGGCCTGGCCATACACCCGCCGCTTCTCTATCTCGGTTATGTCGGCTTCTCCGTCTGTTTTTCCTTCGCCGTTGCGGCCCTGATCGAGGGCAAGATCGACGCCGCCTGGGCGCGATGGGTCCGTCCATGGACGCTTGCCGCCTGGCTGTTCCTGACCGGCGGTATCGCGATGGGTTCATACTGGGCCTATTACGAACTTGGCTGGGGCGGCTTCTGGTTCTGGGACCCGGTCGAGAACGCGTCCTTCATGCCGTGGCTCGCCGGAACGGCGCTGCTTCATTCAGCGATCGTCATGGAAAAGCGCTCGGCCCTGAAAATATGGACGCTGCTTCTTGCGATCCTCACTTTCTCGCTTTCGCTGCTGGGAACCTTCCTTGTTCGATCGGGTGTACTGACTTCGGTTCACGCATTCGCCACCGACCCGAGCCGTGGTGTTTTCATCCTCTGCATTCTGATGCTGTTTATCGGAGGCTCGTTGACGCTCTTTGCCCTGCGCGCCGGCAGCTTGACCACCGGCGGGATGTTCCAGCCGGTTTCCCGCGAGGGCGCGCTTGTCCTCAACAACCTGTTCCTGACGACGGCTGCCGCCACGGTTCTCATAGGCACGCTCTATCCGCTGGTCATAGAGGCGATTACTGGCGACAAGATCTCGGTTGGTGCCCCCTTCTTCAACCTTACCTTCGGCTCGCTGATGGTGCCGTTGCTGATGCTCGTTCCGTTCGGGCCGCTCCTGGCATGGAAGCGCGGTGATATCTTCGGTGCCGCTCAACGGCTGATGTTCGCATTCGGCGGCGCATTGCTGGCCGTGCTGGTCACGATGCTCGCCGTCGAAGGGGAAACGGTCTTCGCCGCCCTCGGCATCGGGCTTGCCTTCTGGCTCATTCTTGGCGCGCTCACCGATATTGTCTTGAAGTCCGGCTTCGGCAACGTTGCTCCACGCGTCATGTTGAGCCGTTTCGTCGGCCTGCCGCGATCGGTATTCGGCACCACTCTTGCCCATCTTGGCGTCGGGCTTTCCGTGCTTGGGATCGTTGGTGTCGTCTCGTTCGAGACCGAAAAGATACTGACCATGCGTGCTGGCGAGACCGTCGAGCTTTCCGGTCATACGGTACGCTTCGAAGGTCTGCATCCGTTCCAGGGGCCGAACTACACCGAAGACCAGGGACGCTTCGTCATTCTGGGTGCAAGCGGCAATGCAACGGGCGAAATCATCTCGTCCAAGCGCTTCTATCCCGCGCGCCGCATGCCGACAACGGAGGCCGGCATCAAGACGCTGGGCTTCAGCCAGCTTTACATTTCGCTGGGTGACGAGACGACGGACGGTGCAGTTGTCGTGCGCATGTGGTGGAAGCCGATGGTCACGCTTATCTGGCTCGGCGGGCTGGTGATGATGATAGCGGGTGCCGTATCGCTGACCGACCGGCGGTTGCGCGTCGGCGCACCGGCGCGGCGAGCGAAACCTGCCAGGCCGAGCCCTGCGACGTCATGAAACGCGCGTCGCCTTTCGCCGCTGTCGGGTTGTTTCTGGCCTTGGTCTGGAGCGGTGCGGCCTATGCGGTGCTGCCCAATGAAGTGCTGCAGGATCCGGCTCTTGAGGCACGTGCGCGCCTGCTTTCCGAAGAACTGCGCTGCATGGTCTGCCAGAACCAGTCCATAGATATGTCGGATGCCGAGCTTGCCCACGATCTGCGGGTGTTGGTGAGAGAACGCCTGGTTGCCGGCGACAACGACGTGCAGGTTCTGGATTACGTTGTTGCCCGCTACGGCGAGTTCGTGCTCCTGAAGCCGCGTTTCAGCTTGCGCAATGCGCTGCTGTGGGGCGCGCCGCTGATCCTGCTTCTGTGCGGCGGTGTGGTGATGTTCTATGCCGCCAGAAACCGGCGCGTTTCCGATGTGCCGGCACTTACGGCCAAGGAAAACGAAGCGCTCGAAGAAATTCTGCGCAAGGACTGAGAACCGCTGGGTTCCAACGAAACATTACGAAAGTTTCATCCAGCGGAAAGAGCGTTGTAATGTAGGTTTCTCTATCCATCTTTCAGAGGATGCGGTTCAGACGCATCCCTTTGAAGAGGATAGTTTCATGACCAACTCCCCCACGCCCGTTTCGAAGACTCGCAGCCGGCTGTTGGCCGCCGCTGCTTCCATGGCTATAGCCGGGGCTATCGGCCTTGGCGCGGTCACTTCCGGCACCGTCCCGGTTTTCGCCGAGGCAGTGCGCGTCGACGCCCCCCAGGCCCCCGGTTTTGCCGATGTGGTCGAACGTGTAACGCCCGCAGTGGTCAGTGTTCGGGTGAAGGCCAAAATCCAGCCGACCTCCGATGACGGCGGCGATTTCACCCCCGGCCCACGTGGCTTCGACAATCTCCCTGACGATCATCCGATGAAGCGCTTCTTCCGCCAGTTCCGTGGCGACGGCGAAGGCGACCAGCGTGGACAGAGGCGTTTCAACCGCCCGGACCGTGAGCGTGGCCCGCGGCCTGTCTCGCAAGGCTCTGGCTTCTTCATTTCCGAAGACGGCTATCTCGTCACCAACAACCACGTTGTCGACGGAGGTTCATCCTTCACTGTTGTCATGGATGACGGCAAGGAACTCGACGCCAAACTGATCGGCTCCGATCAGCGCACCGACCTTGCCGTTCTGAAGGTCGAAGGCGATGGCAAGTTCACCTATGTCGACTTTGCTGACGACTCCAAGGTTCGCGTCGGCGACTGGGTCGTCGCGATAGGCAACCCATTCGGCCTGGGCGGCACGGTTACGGCCGGCATCGTCTCGGCACGCGGCCGTGACATAGGTGCTGGCCCTTACGACGATTTCATCCAGATTGACGCGGCGGTGAACCGTGGCAACTCCGGCGGTCCCGCCTTCAATCTCAGCGGCCAGGTCGTCGGCATCAATACGGCCATCTTCTCGCCTTCGGGCGGCAATGTCGGTATCGCCTTTGCGATTCCCGCGTCCACCGCCAAGGTTGTTGTTCAGGACCTGATGAAGAACGGCTCGGTCCAGCGCGGCTGGCTCGGTGTCCAGATCCAGCCTGTCAGCAGGGAAATCGCCGAGTCCCTCGGCCTGAGTGGCGCCAAGGGTGCGTTGGTCTCCGAGGCGCAGGAGGACGGCCCGGCCAAGAAGGTTGGGATTGTTGCCGGCGACGTCATCACCCAGATCAACGGCAAGGACGTAGCCTCGCCCCGCGAGCTCGCCCGTCTCATCGGCGGCTTTGCACCCGGCAGCTCGGTCGACGTTACGCTTTGGCGCAATGGCAAGTCGGAAACCGTCAAGCTTGACCTTGGCGAGTTGCCCGGCTCCGACAAGCAGGCGTCGAACGACCAGCAGTCTGCGCCTGAAGTGCCGGCGGATGCGCTTGCCGATCTCGGCTTGACCGTCACCGGTGCGGATAACGGCAAGGGTCTGGTCGTGACTGCGGTCGAACCCGACAGCGACGCTGCCGAGCGCGGCATCCAAGCCGGCGACGTCATCATGGCGGTGAACTCGGTTGAGGTGAAGGGCGCGGACGACGTTACCAAGGCCATGTCCGACGCCGCCAAGGCTGGCCGCAAGGCAGTTCTGGTGCAGGTCTCTCGTGACGATGCCAATCGCTTCGTAACGCTGCCGGTAGCAAAGGGCTGACCCGCAGATAGAGTTCCTTCGGCGCGGCGATTTCAACACCCCCCGGGCGTCGCGCCGGAGAAAAAGGGGGCAGGCGCGATTTGTCAGTCCGCATCGGCTCCAGCGGCAACAGGCTCCCATCGGCCTGTTGCCGCAAACTTCCGGAGATCGCGAATGAACGCTAACATCATGGAACAGGCAGAAATCGCGTATAGTGGTGCGATGAAGATTCTCGTTATCGAAGACGACCGCGAGGCAGCGGAGTATCTGGAAAAGGCGCTTGCCGAGGCAGGGCACACGGCCCATGTCGCCGGCGACGGCGAAACAGGCTTCGCGCTGGCCGATTCCGGTGACTACGATGCCATGATCGTGGACCGCATGCTGCCGCGCCGCGATGGGCTTTCCGTGATCGCTGGCCTGAGATCGCGGGGCAACACCACTCCTGTGCTTATTCTCTCAGCATTGGGCGAAGTCGATGATCGCGTCACGGGCTTGCGCGCCGGCGGCGACGACTACCTGACAAAACCTTACGCGTTCTCCGAATTGCTGGCGCGGATCGAAGTCCTCAATCGCCGCGCTGCCTCCCGCGAGGCCGAGACGGTCTATCGCACCGGCGATCTTGAACTCGACCGTCTCTCGCATACCGTTCGCCGCGCTTCGCAGGACATCACGCTCCAGCCGCGCGAATTCAGGTTGCTCGAATACCTCATGCGTCACGCGGGGCAGGTGGTTACGCGCACCATGCTGCTCGAAAATGTCTGGGACTACCATTTCGATCCGCAGACCAATGTCATCGACGTGCATGTTTCGCGGTTGCGCGGCAAGATCGAGAAGGGCTTCGACAGTCCGATACTGCATACGGTTCGTGGTGCGGGCTACATGCTCAAGGCCGGATAACACATGGCCTTGAGACTGCCTGCCATCATGAAAACGACGGCAGCCCGACTGTCGGCACTTTATCTGATCCTTTTCACGCTGTGTGCGGTTCTTCTGGTCTTCTACATGACGTCCCTGTCGGCGCGCATGCTGACGGGGCAAACCATGGAGACGATCAACGAGGAAGTGCAGGGCCTTGGCAGTGCCTATCAACGCGGTGGGCTGCCGCTGCTGGTGCGCACGATCGAGAGGCGGTCGCGCCAGCCCGGTGCCAATCTCTATCTGATTGCCGACGCCAATGGCCGCATCCTTTCCGGCAATGTCCAGAGCCTTCAGCCCGGCGTTCTCAACACCGACGGCTGGACCGAGATACCATTTTCCTACCAGCGGTTCGGCGAGGGTGCCGACCGGCGCACTAACAACTCGACCGATCCGGAGCCTGCCCAAATGGACGTCGAGGCACGGCACAATGCAATCGCCGTCGTGCTCAGATTACCCAACCAGATGATCGTGATGGTCGGCCGCGATCTCGGCGAGCCGGAACGCTTCCGCGCTGTCGTGCGCCGCGCCTTGATGGTCGCGCTCGGCATGATGGGACTGGGCGCGGCACTCATCTGGTATTTTGTCGGTCGAACCGCCCTCAGACATATCGACAGCGTTTCCGAAGCGAGCCGCCGCATCATGGGTGGCGACCTGTCAGGCCGTCTTCCGGTGACCGGAGCCGGTGACGAATTCGACCGCCTCTCCGAGAACCTCAACACGATGCTGGCCCGGATCGCCAATCTGAATGAGGGGCTGAAACAGGTCTCTGACAATATCGCCCACGACCTGAAGACGCCGCTGACCCGGCTGCGCAATCGCGCTGAGGCGGCTTTGTCCGGGCAGCAGAAGCCTGCTGAATATCGTGCCGCGCTTGAAGGCACGATCGCTGAATCCGATCAGTTGATCCGCACCTTCAACGCCATCCTGATGATCTCGCGGCTGGAAGCGGGGTACTCGGCCGAGGCGGTTTCGAAAGTCGATCTTGCCGCCGCCGTCCGCGACGTGGTCGAGCTTTACGAGCCTGTGGCCGAAGAAGTGGGCGTTGGATTGGAAACGGCGGTCGATGGCTCCTTCATTATCGATGGCAACCGGGAACTGGTTGCCCAGGCGCTGTCCAACATCGTCGACAATGCCATCAAATATTCGGTGGATTCGACGGAAAAACCCATGGTTCGGGTAACGCTTGAAAGAAATGCCGGTGAAATCAGGCTCGGCGTCACCGACAATGGCCAAGGCATCCCCGATGATACCGACAGGGAACGCGTCACTGAACGCTTCGTGCGGCTTGAGAAAAGCCGCTCGCAACCAGGCTCCGGCCTGGGGCTCAGCCTCGCCAAGGCAATCATGAAATTTCACCATGGGCGGCTCGAACTTTCGTCAGCCAATCCGGGATTATCTGTCATTATGACCTTTCCACAGAGGGAGGCAGGGAAATGACGGCAGGGTCGACTGCGAAGACGGCAAAAGCGGAAACCGAGAACTGGTTCCGGGGATCGACCGCCAGCTTGACGCCTTTGGATCGCGCGCGGGCTAGGCGCGAGCTTTCCGAGATTGCTGCCTCGGCCGAAGAAGATGGCTTTCCGCGGGTCGCCGAATTGCTGGCCGGGAAAAGCAAGCTGGCCGCATTCCTGGAAGCGGTGTTCGACCTTTCCAGTTTCATGCGCGATTCCGCCCGAAGGCGGCCGGACATCCTCGATGCGTTGTTCGACGAGACTATCGATGAGCGGCTGCTCTCGATCCGGGCCGCTATCGCCGCCGCGGCGCGTGCAGAGGACGTCTCGGAAAAGACGCTGATGATGGCGCTGCGCAAGCTCAAGCTGGAAGCGCATTTCCTGATCGCGCTCGCCGATCTTGCGGTCGAAGCCGACACCGCGACCACTGTTCGCCGCCTGAGCGACCTGGCGGATGCATGCACGGGTGCCGCAGTGGATTTCCTGCTTCGCGAAGCGCATTTCCAGGGCAAGCTGAAACTGCCTGATCCCGAAAATCCGTCGGAAGGGTCAGGCTGGATACTGCTCGGCATGGGCAAGCTGGGTGCGCATGAGCTGAATTTTTCGTCGGATATCGATCTGGTCGTGTTCTTCGAGCCTGAAGCGCCTGCGGTCATCGATCCGCTCGACGCATCAGAGCTCTTCGCGCGCCTGACGCGGCGTCTGGTCCGCATCCTTCAGGACCGCACCGAGCATGGCTATGTCTTCCGCACCGATTTGCGCCTGCGCCCTGACCCTGGCTCGACGCCGCTGGCGATCCCGGTCCAGGCGGCACTGCTCTACTATGAAAGCCGCGGCCAGAACTGGGAGCGAGCCGCCATGATCAAGGCGCGTCCGGTTGCCGGCGATTTGAAAGCGGGTGCGGCCTTCCTTAGGGAATTGCAGCCCTATGTCTGGCGCAAATATATGGATTACGCCGCGATTGCCGATGTGCATTCGATCAAACGCCAGATCCACGCCCACAAGGGCCACGGCGAAATCGCGGTGAAGGGCCACAACGTCAAGCTCGGACGCGGCGGCATCCGCGAAATCGAGTTTTTCGTCCAGACCCAGCAGCTTATCGCCGGCGGGCGTTTTCCGGAACTGCGCGGCCGTGAAACCGTGCAAATGCTCGGGCAGCTCGCCGCGCGCGGCTGGATCACCGCCGAGGCGAGGGATGCTCTGACGCGCCAATACTGGTTCCTGCGCCGTGTCGAGCATGCGATCCAGATGGTGGCCGATGAGCAGTCGCATACCTTGCCCGAGGACAACGAAGGCTTGGAACGCATCGCCCATATGCTCGGATTTGCTGATGCGGATGCGTTCTCAAAGGAGTTTCGGGCGTCTCTGCAGCAGGTCGAGCAGCATTACGCAGCTCTTTTCGAGACAGCCCCGGAACTCTCTTCCGGCATCGGCAATCTCGTCTTCACCGGCGATGTCGACGATCCCGATACGCTTCAAACCTTGCATCGACTCGGCTTCGAGCGGCCCAGCGACATTTGCCGCGTGATCCGCACCTGGCATTTCGGGCGATATCGCGCCACGCAGTCTGCCGAGGCGCGCGAGAGGCTGACCGAGTTGACACCAGCGCTGCTCGAAGCCTTCGGCAAGACGCGGCGTGCCGACGAAGCGTTGTTGCGCTTCAACGATTTTCTGGCTGGCTTGCCCGCTGGCATTCAGCTCTTTTCGCTGCTGCAATCCAATCCGGCACTTTTGAAGCTGCTGGCGACGATCATGGGAGCCGCCCCCCGACTTGCGGGCATCATCACGCGGCGGCCGCATGTCTTTGACGGCCTGCTCGATCCGGCCCTTTTGTCCGAACTGCCCGACAGGGCCTATCTTGCAGGTCGGCTCGCAGCTTTCCTGGAAGCCGCAAAGACTTATGAGGAAACGCTCGACCGGCTGCGCATCTTTGCCGCCGAGCAGAAATTCCTGATCGGCGTGCGCCTGCTGGCTGGCTCCATCGATGCTGGAAGGGCGGGAAGGGCTTTTTCCGATCTAGCCGATTTGACCATTGGCGCAGCACTCGATGCGGTGATCGAGGAGTTTTCGTCGCGCCACGGCAAGGTTAAGGGCGGCAAGACCGCAATTCTCGGCATGGGCAAGCTTGGCAGCCGCGAGCTGACCGCCGGCTCCGACGTCGATCTCATCCTGCTCTACGACCATGATGCCGATGCGGAGGAATCCGACGGCGAAAAGCCGCTAGCGCCCTCGCATTATTACACGCGCCTGACCCAGAGGCTGATTGCCGCCGTTTCCGCGCCCACTGCCGAGGGCGTTCTCTACGAACTCGACCTGCGCCTGCGGCCATCAGGTAACAAGGGTCCGGTGGCGACGCATATAGATGCGTTCCGCAAATACCAGCGCGGAGAGGCCTGGATCTGGGAGCATATGGCACTGACCCGCGCACGTGCCGTTGCGGGTGACGAGACGCTTTGCGATGCCGCCGAAGCCGAGGTTGCCGAAATCATCGCCTTGCCGCGCGATGCCGCTAAGGTCGCCAAGGAAGCGGGCGACATGCGCAAGATGATCGAGGAGGAAAAGCCGCCGAGAGACTTATGGGACATCAAGCTCATTCCTGGCGGATTGATCGACCTTGAATTCATCGCCCAGGTTGCAATCCTGACTGGCCAGGTTGAGGCCGGAGAACGCACCACCGGTACCGGTGAAATTCTCGCACGGCTTGCGCCCGGTTTTGCCGACGCGCAGGTGCGCCAGGAGCTAGGCGAAGCCTTTTCGCTCTACGTTTCGCTAACACAGATGATCCGGCTTTGCCTGACCGGCCATTTCGAGCGGCAGGATGTGCCGCCGGGCCTTTCGGACATGCTCTTGGCTATTACCGATCTTCCGGATTTCAGCGTGCTCGAGGCACACGTCAAGGAAACGTCGCAAAGGGTCAGAACCTATTTCGACCTTCTGCTGCGTACAAAACGCAAATGACCGCGATGGGAAATAGGGACGAGATTTCGGTCCGCACAACCATAAAAACAAGCGCTGAATAAGGATTTTCTCGGATGCCACCGGCATCCGGAGTTTGCTGCCCTCAGGCCGCCTGCTGCATCGGCTTTGGCGGTTTGCGCATCGGAATCCGAACCGAAACGATGGTGCCTACGCCCTCGTTCGAGCGGATTTTCAGCGCACCGCCGTGAAGCTCGGCAAGCGAGCGCGAGATTGCGAGGCCGAGACCTGACCCGGTGTGGTTCTTGGAAAACTGGTTCTGAACCTGCTCGAACGGTCGCCCGAGCTTGCTCAAGGCACCTTTGGGAATACCACAGCCAGTGTCTTCAATGGTGATCATTAGCGCGCCGGAAGCATTGCGCGCCCGCACCGATATATGCCCGCCTTGTCCGGTGAATTTTACCGCGTTTGACAGCAGATTGATGACGATCTGCTTGATAGCGCGGCGGTCGGCAAACAGGGTGAGAGAGTCCGCGATCTGCGTCTCCACCGTGATCGATTTCTGCGCCGCCTGCAGCGAGATGACCCGCACCGTTTCGCTGATGAGCGGGCAGAGGTTGATCTCCTCGCTGTCGATAGAGAACTGTCCAGCCTCGATCTTCGACATGTCGAGGATGTCGTTGATGACGCCGAGCAGATATTTGCCGCTGCTGAGAATGTCCTTGGTGTATTCCTCGTAGCGGTCGGAGCCGAGTGGTCCGAAAAGCCCGGATTCCATCAGTTCCGAGAAACCGATGATCGCGTTCAATGGCGTGCGCAGTTCGTGCGACATGTTCGCCAGGAATTCCGATTTCGCCCGATTGGCCGCCTCGGCGCGCTCGGTTTCCTTCATGTATTTCTTGTTGAGCTCGACCATTTCGCGACCGCGCTCCTGCTCGGCGCGCCGCGCAACGCTGAGGTCGTGGATGGTCGCCATCAAGCGCCGTTCGCTGTCGACGAGCTTGTCCTGATGCTGCTTGATCGGCGTGATGTCGGAGCCGACGGACACGATGCCGCCGTCTCGGGTCCTGAGTTCATTGACCTGCAGCCAGCGCCCGTCGTTCAGTTGGCGCTCATAGGTCGCGCCGCCACGATTGCCGTTCGGAGAGGGAAGACGGCGTTCGGAGGCAAATGCAGCCATGCGCTGTTCGAGCACATGACGCGAGACGCCCGGAACGACGTCACGATCGGACAGGCCATTGTCCTGCTGGTATTTGCTGTTGCACATGATGAGACGCTGCTGGGCGTCCCACAGGACGAAGGACTCGTTGATGTTTTCGATCGCCGTGCGCAGGCGCATGTCGGCGGCTTCTGAGCGCAGCGCCAGGTGACGCTGTTCGGTGACGTCCACGGCAATTCCGATGAGCTGGATTTCCGGCGCGTCCGGATCGATGACCTGCGCGCGGGCGCGCATCCAGACCCAGCGCCCATCGGCGTGGCGCATGCGAAAGACCTGGTCGATATGGTCGATTTCGCGTGACACGATACGGTTGGCGAGCTGGAACAGGTCGCCGTCCTCGTGATGGATGATGTCGTCGACCTCGCCGAAGGACAGCATCGTGTCGCAGGGCTCGTAGCCGAGCATGTCGTACATCGAGCGCGACCAGTACATCTTGCCGCGCACCATGTCCCAGTCCCACAGACCGCATCGGCCACGCACCAGCGCAAGGTCGATCCGCTGATGGGCTTCAAGGTAGATGCGGTCCGCTTCCTGCGCCCGCGTCGCCTGGCTGAAATAGGCGTAGAGGATGATGATCAGCACACCCGCCGTCAGCACGAACAGCGTGACATTGAGCGACACCGTCTTGCGCCACTCGGCAAACACGGCGTCCTGCGGAATTAGCGCGGCAGCGGCGGCCTTGCGGTCCTCCGTCAGGCTGAGTGCTGCATACCAGTCCTCGCCGTTGACGCGAACCTCGATGACGCCGGCGCGCTCGCCGAACATGAACAATGGCTGTCCGCCGGAAACGATCCCGTCCAGCGCCCGGCCCTGCCAGCGCGTGGATTCCGGCGACACGGCAACGACGTTGAACTTTCCGTCCATGATTGCCAGCACGTGCCGGCTGCTCATGGCTCCCTGCTGCATGGTGCGCTCGAGCAGATCCTGGCTTTCCTGCGCGAAGGAGCCGCCCATGCCGGTGATGGTGACCGAGTTGGCGAGTTCGGAGGCACCCAGGCCGAGTATTGCCTTGGCGTTGCGCTCGACGTCGTCATGCCACGCCATCAGCGACAGGAAGCGGGCAGCAGCCACGACAAGAAGGAAGATGACGATCAGGACGGGGATGGAGCGGCGCAAAAGCGGCTCGGCGGCAAGCAGACGCCGGTAAGCCGGCTCGGCTATGATCCTTGCACTCCCTGCCAGACTGGCGCTTTTGTTTTTGACAAAAGCGCTGCCTCCGGGCGCGCGCCACGCGTCCGTCTTCGCCATGAAAGGCTCCCCGAAATCTTTCCCCTAAAACGATCCGGCTACACCGTACATCCGAATCATCCATAAGGAATCAGAGGTGATTCGCCTTGTCCAGAGGTCGGAAGTGAAAAGATCGTAAATAGCCTCTCGCAGGCGCTATTTAGGCCAGAGTTCGCTCGACGATATCGCGCAGATCGGCAGAAAGATTCTCAGCCGCGCTGATTGCCAGCAGCGCCTCGCGTGCCTTTGCCTGCCTGCCGGGTTCCAGCGAACGCCAGGAGCGCAGGGCGGTCGCCAGCCTGGCCGCGACCTGAGGGTTGCGTTTCTCGACTGCAAGCACCGTTTCCACGAAGAACTTGTAGCCGGTCCCGTCGGCACGGTGGAACCCGGTCTGGTTGGCGCTGGCGAAGGTGCCGATCAGCGAGCGCACGCGGTTGGGATTGGCCATCGAGAAGGCGGGGTGAGCCGTCAATCTGCGGACCAGATCGACGGCATCCAGGCCGGGCGTTGCCGCTTGGATCTGGAACCATTTGTCCATGACGAGCGCATCGCTGCGGTATTTTTCTTCGAAAGCAGCCAGCGCATTCGTGGCTTCCGCCGACTTCGTATGGCGATGCGCCAGCACCATCAGCGCTGTGGCGCGATCCGTCATGTTGGTGGCGGCAGTGAAGTGATCTGCTGCAAGCGTCTCACCCTTCGGCAGAACGGAGAGATAGTCTAACAGCACGTTGCGCAGCGCCCGGCGTCCGGCGCTGGCTGCATCGGGGCTGAATGAACCTGAAGCGCCAAGTTTTTCGTATAGCGCTTTGAAATGACTCTGGTTCGTCTTGGCGATGGCGCCAACAAGTGCTTCGCGCGCTGCGTAGATCGCGTCGGGGTCGATATTGGCGCCGATCTCGCGGGCAATGTCGGCTTCGCCCGGCAGGCTGATCGCCAGTGCGCGGAATGCGTGCTCAAGCGTTTCATCACCGGCAATCGTGCCGGCCAGTTCTATCAGTTCCTGCGCAAATGCGGGCTTCCTGCCGCCGAGCATGCCCCGGGTCGCGGTGATAAGCGCGTCCGTAAGCAAGGTGTTGAAGGCCTGCCACCGCGAGAAGGCATCGCCGTCGTGCCGCGCCAGGAACATCTGGTCTTCCGGCTTCTGCTCTATTGAGAGGGTGATCGGCGCTGAAAAGCCACGGTTGAGCGAGACCGCCGGCCGCTCGGCAACGCCCGAGAACGTCACGACATGACGGCGCTTGCGCAAATGGAGCACGCCATCCTCGACGCTCGCGCCATCGACCGCGGTATAGGCTATATCCTTGCCGTCCTTCCCGACCAGCCCGAAAGCAAGGGGAATATGCATCAGCCGCTTGCGGCTTTCCGAAGGTGTCGGCGGCACTGACTGCTCGATCTCAAGCGTGAACTCGGCGGCTGCCGCATTATGCGAGGCGGTGACAGTCACATTCGGCGTGCCGGCCTGATGATACCAGAGCGAGAATTGCGACAGGTCGCGGCCGGAAACATCCTCGAAGACCTGCAGGAAATCCTCGATCGTAGCGGCATCGCCGTCATGGCGCTCGAAATAGAGGTCCATGCCTTTGCGGAACATATCCGCGCCGAGGATGGTGCGGATCATCCGCACCACTTCCGAACCCTTTTCGTAGACGGTTGCCGTGTAGAAATTGTTGATCTCGCGGTAGCGGCGCGGCCGCACGGGATGCGCCAGCGGACCCTGGTCCTCCGGAAACTGGTGCGCTCTCAGCGTGCGCACTTCCGCAATGCGCTTGACCGCGCGCGAACGCTGGTCCGCCGAGAATTCATGGTCGCGGAAGACGGTCAGGCCTTCCTTGAGGCAAAGCTGGAACCAGTCGCGGCAAGTGATTCTGTTTCCTGTCCAATTGTGGAAATACTCATGCGCGATAATCGCTTCGATATTGGCGAAGTCGACGTCGGTTGCCGTTTCCTCGTCGGCAAGGACGTATTTGTCGTTGAAGACGTTCAGGCCCTTGTTTTCCATCGCGCCCATGTTGAAGTCGGACACGGCAACGATGTTGAAGACATCAAGATCATATTCCCGCCCGAACACCTCCTCGTCCCAGCGCATCGAGCGCTTGAGCGAGTCCATCGCATAGGCCGCCAGCCTTTCCTTGCCGTGCTCGACATAGATGCCGAGCGCGACCTCACGGCCGGACGCGGTGACAAAGCTGTCGCTGACGAGGCCAAGGTCGCCGGCGACCAGCGCAAACAGATAGGACGGCTTGGGGAAGGGGTCGTGCCAGACGGCGAAGTGCCAGCCGTCACCGAGGTCGCCCCGTTCGCCGGGATTGCCGTTCGCCAGAAGCAGCGGCGCTTCATCTCGTTTCGCTTCGATGCGCACGGTGTAAACCGAAAGAATGTCGGGGCGGTCGAGGAAATAGGTGATGCGGCGAAAGCCTTCGGCCTCGCACTGCGTGCAATAGACGCCGTTCGAGCGATAGAGGCCCATCAACGCCTGGTTCTGAGATGGTGCTATCTCGGTTTCGACCACAAGCCGGAACCGCTTGGCCGCCGGCGGATTGGCGATCAGAAGACTTTCCGGTGTGGCCTGATAGCCCGACGGCGCGAGCGCCTTTCCATCGAGCTCGACGCGCTTGAGAACAAGCCCATCGCCATCGAGAACAAACGGCGGCGTGCCGGAAACGCCATCGCGACGTTCGATCGTCAGCTCCGAAATTAAGCGGGTGCTGTCGGGCGACAGCCTGAAGGTAAGGTCGGTCAGCGGAATGTGATAATCACTCGGGCGGTAGTCCTCGAGCCGGAAGACCTGGCCGGTATCTGTGCGCATTTCGTTGACTTTCCTGTCGAAATTCCGGCGTTCCGGGAGAATTGAACGGCCAAAGCTGGCCAAAAAAATGAAGGTTGTGCTCTTTACACGAAAGGTCCCCTCGACAAAACTATGAGGGAGCCTATTTCAGGCCGACATTCTCCACCGAACATTGCGGGGCAATCATGACCGTCGTCACTCCGAAATTCGGGATGGGCGCATCTGTCTTGCGCGTCGAAGACCGGGCTTTCATCACCGGGGCAGGTCGTTACACCGACGACATCGTGCCGGAGGGCCTGCTGCATGGCTACGTGCTGCGGTCGCCCACGGCCAAGGCGGCGTTCAACATAACAACGGTGGAAGCGGCGAAATCGGCACCTGGCGTGCATCTGGTGCTTACCGGAGCCGACCTTGCCCATCTCGGCGACCTCAAGTCCGGCGTCATGCAGCCGCAGCCGGACGGCACGCGTGCGCCGACCCGCGATATCCCGATCCTTTGCCGCGACCGGGTCAATTATGTCGGCGATGCCGTGGCCTTCGTCGTGGCAGACAGCCGGGCGCTGGCGCAGGACGCGGCCGAACTGATCGAGATCGATTATGACAGCGAGGACGCCGCCGGCGCGACTGCCACCGCGCTCGATCCCGAAACGCCGCTGGTCTGGCCGGAACTCGGCTCCAACCGGGCGTTCAGCTATCACATGGGTGACAAGACCAAGAGCGATGCGGCTTTCGCCAAGGCGGCAAAGGTTACGCGCATCGACTTCGTTAACAACCGCCTCGTCTGCAATTACATGGAGCCGCGCTCTGCCATCGGTGAGTGGAAGGCGGATGAAAACCGCTTCGTGCTGACCACGGGCTCGCAGGGCGTGCATTCGATGCAGTACATCCTTGCGAACCTGTTCGGCATCGAAAAGAAGCAGTTGCGCGTCATCACGCCGGATGTCGGCGGCGGCTTTGGCCCGAAGAGTTTTGTGTACCGCGAGCATGCGTTGGTGCTGGAAGCGGCAAAGCGGCTTGGCCGCCCGGTCAAATGGGCAGGCGACCGCACCGAGCATTTCCTGACCGACGCGCAAGGGCGCGACAATGTCGTGACCGCCGAAATGGCGATGGACAAGGATGGCCGTTTCCTTGGCCTACGCGTCAATCTGCTGGCCAATATCGGCGCCTACATTTCGCAATACGGCCCGTTCATTCCCTATGTCGGCATCACCATGTCGACCGGCGTATATGATATCGAGGCGCTCGATGTTTCCGTGACCGGGCTCTACACCAACACCTGCCCGGTGGATGCCTATCGCGGCGCCGGCAGGCCGGAGGCTGCGTTCCTTCTGGAAAAGTTGGTGTCCGTTTGCGCAAACGAAATGGGCCTGTCTTCCGATGAAATCCGCCGGCGCAACTTCATCCGCCCCGAGCAGATGCCTTACCGCACGGCCACCGGCAGGCTTTATGACACCGGCGAGTTCGAAGGTCATATGGATGCCGCGATCGAGCGGGCCGGGTGGAAGACTTTCCCCAAACGCCTCGATCAGTCGAAGGCGAACGGCAAGGTCCGCGGCATCGGTATGGCGACCTATATCGAGGCGTGTGCCTTTCCGGGCTCGGAGCCGGCTTTCGTCGAATTGAACGGCGACGGCACGGTGACGATGAAGATCGGCACCCAGACCAACGGGCAGGGCCATGCCACAGCCTACGCTCAGTTCATCTCCGAGAAGCTGAACCTCGACATCGACAAGATCCATGTTCGGCAGGGCGATACCGACGAGTTGAAGGCAGGCGGCGGCACCGGCGGCTCGCGCTCCATTCCGCTCGGCGGCGTATCGGCCGCGCGTGCGGGTGAGGATCTTGCCGAAAAGATCAAGCGCATCGCAGCGGACGAGCTGGAAGCTTCCGCCGGAGACATCGAGCTTTCCGACGGCGTCGCTCGCATCGTCGGCACCGATCGCGCGATTGATTTTTCCGCCATAGCCAAGGCGGCCAAGAAACCTGACGATCTCAAGGGTTTCGGCGAGTTCCTTCAGGACGAATGCACCTATCCCAATGGCACGCATATCTGCGAGGTCGAGATCGATCCCGATACGGGCGAGACGGAAATCGTCGGCTACACCATCGTCGACGATTTCGGCGTTACAGTGAACCCGATCCTGCTTGCCGGCCAGGTCCATGGCGGCGTGGTTCAGGGCATCGGCCAGGCGCTGACCGAGAACACTGTCTATGGCGAGGACGGCCAGCTGCTCACCGCGAGCTTCATGGACTATGCCGTGCCGCGCGCCGACGACGTCCCGTCCTTCCATTTTGAGACCCGCAACGTGCCCTCGACCACAAATGCGCTCGGCATCAAGGGCGCGGGCGAGGCTGGCACCATTGGCTCAACGCCTGCCGCACTCAATGCCGTTGCAGATGCCCTTTACCGGGCTTACGGCATCGGTCATATCGAGATGCCGGCAACGCCTGCGCGTATCTGGGCAACAATTCAGGAAAGCATCGGCTAAAAAGTGAATTCATCTGGGGGGAGGCGGGCCAGCAGCCCGCTGATCGGCATTGCCTTCAAGGTTTCGTCGGTCGCTGTCTTTGTGGCCATGTCGTCGCTGATCAAGGCGGCAGGGCCGTTGCCGAGCGGGCAGATCGTCTTCTTCCGCTCGTTCTTCGCCATGCTGCTTATCCTGGTTTTCTTAGGGTTTCGTGGCGAGTTGCGCACCGCCTTTCACACCGCGCGCCCTTTCAACCACATCGCGCGGGGTATGGTCGGCGTTACGTCCATGGCACTGGGCTTCTTTGCTCTCACCCGCCTGCCGCTGCCGGAAGCGATCACGTTGAACTATGCGCAGCCATTGCTGGTCGTCGTGTTCAGCGCGATCTTCCTCCACGAGACCATCCGCGTTTTCCGATGGAGCGCGGTCGTCGTCGGGCTGGTCGGCGTGCTCATCATTTCCTGGCCCACGCTCACGCTTTTCACCGGCGGTGGGGCCATGGGCAATGAAGAGGCGCTTGGCGTGATCGCAGCCCTTGCCGCCGCTGCCGTCTCGGCGGTGGCCTTGATCCTGGTGCGCAGCCTTGTCCATACCGAAAGAACCGGCACGATCGTGCTTTGGTTTTCGCTGACGGCCACGGTCATATCGCTTGTGACCTATCCTTTCGGCTGGGCGTCGCTGACGGGGATGCAGGCTGCGCTCCTGATCGGATCAGGTCTTTGCGGCGGCCTGGCGCAGCTGCTCATGACCGAAGGCTATCGCCACGCCGAAGTCTCCACTGTCGCTCCCTTTGAATACACCTCGATGATCCTCGGCATCGCGGTCGGCTATTTCGCTTTCGGAGATGTTCCGACGATCCATATGCTGGTCGGCGGCCTGATCGTGGTTGGTGCCGGCATCTTCATCATATGGCGCGAACAGCGGCTCGGACTGGAGCGCAGGGCGGCAAGCAAGGCTGCGCCGCCGCCAGCCTGATCAATTCACGAAGGCTTTGGCGCGGCGCCGCGATCGTCCGCCAGCTTCTGGAGGAGGGCGGCTGTCTCGGCATCCGCCGGAAAGAAGGATTCGATCGCCAGTTCCGATAGCGTTACATCGAGCGGTGTGCCGAACACGGTGATCGTGCTGATGAACGACAGGATGTCCTTACCCAACCGCAGCCGAAGCGGAAGAGCGATCGCCGCAATGTCGGGGTGTGTCGGCCGCGAATTCGGCGGGCCGCTCGGATAGGTCCGCAATTCGCGCTCCAGCTCGGCCAGTGTAGCGTCTCCGGAGGCATCGACCTGATGTTTGAGGCGCTCGATCAGATGCGTGCGCCATTCATGCAGATTGACGATGCGTGGCGCGAGCCCCTTGGGATGAAGGCTGAGCCGCAGCACATTGACCGGCGGGGTCAGCAAGGATTGATCGGCAATGTCTGCCAGAAGCGGCGCGATGGCCCCGTTGCTCGCGACCAGATTCCAGTTTCGGTCGACGGCTATCGAGGGGAAGGGCTCATGCCCTTTCAACACCAGTTCCACCGCCGCCATTGCCGGGGCCAGCGAGGTGTCACTGAGCGCCCTTTCGCTGAAGCTCGGTGCAAAGCCTGCCGCCAGCAATAACTGGTTGCGCTGGCGCAGCGGGATATCAAGCTGCTCGGCCAGATGCAGCACCATCTCGCGCGACGGAGCGGCCCGGCCGCTTTCCACAAAACTCAAATGGCGTTGCGAGATGTCCGCCTCGGCGGCGAGGTCGAGCTGGCTCATGCGGCGCCGGTTGCGCCATTCGCGAATGAGAGAACCGGCGGTGGAGGGCTGTTGCGTTGTCATGGCGTCACCTTAGGCGAGGCGCGTTGTCAATTCTATTACCTCTCGCGTAATCGCCGGGCGGCTTTCCGGCAGACATGGTTCGGCCAGCTCAGGGCGATGAACGTCCGAAGCGCCAAGACTCTCAAAGCTGGAGAAGAACCATGACCATCACTGTTTCGCCCTTCCTTCGCAATGCCCTGCTGCTCGACGCGGTCGCCAGCGGCGCAACGGCCATTCTGGCGATGGGCGGTGCTTCCTTTCTCGCGCCGTGGCTCGGCCTGCCGGCCGACCTCCTTTTCTGGTCGGGTGTGGTGCTCGTACCGTTTGTTGCCTTTCTGGTTGCCATGGCCCGGCGCGAGACGCTGGCGCGAATGACCTTGATCGACATCATCGGCATCAATGTTTTATGGGTGGTCGCAAGCTTTGGCCTGCTGGTTTCCGGTCTGGTCTCGCCTACGGCACTTGGCATAGCCTTTGTTAGCGCCCAGGCGGTTGCCGTGGCTCTGTTCGCCGAACTGCAATTCATCGGAATGCGCCGGGCCAGTGTACAGACGGCCTGACGAACAGAGACTTAGGTCAAGCTTCTGAGCCTGGCCTTCACTTCCAGAAAGTCCCGCCACGCAAGTTTCTTGTGGGCGGGATTTCTCAGGAGGTAGGCCGGGTGCAGCGTCGGCATGGTCGGGATGACCGTGCCGGTTTTCGTGGTGTGCGAACGCCAGTTCCCGCGCAGCCGCAAAACGCCCTCGGTGGTGTTGAGCAGCGTCTTTGCTGACGGACCACCCAGCGTTACCAGTAGTTTCGGATTGGCCAGTTCGATCTGCCGTTCGATGAAGGGACGGCAGATTTCGGTTTCGTGCGGCGTCGGCGTGCGATTGCCCGGCGGGCGCCAGGGAATGACATTGGCGATATAGACGCTGGTTCGGTCGAGGCCGATTGCGCTGAGAATGCGGTCGAGCAACTGGCCCGAACGTCCGACGAAGGGTAGGCCCTCAATGTCCTCGTCGCGCCCCGGTGCTTCGCCGACAAGCATCACTGCGCCATCCGGGTTGCCGTCTGCAAACACCATGCTCTTGGCGGTGAATTTCAGGTTGCAGCCGTCGAACGCGGCCATGTGCTGGCGCAGTTCATCGAGCGTGCTTGCGTTGGCGGCGAGTTCACGGGCAAGGGCCGCCTGCGCCTCATCGGGGACGGCAGCGGTCGCCGCCGGCCGTGGGGCCGGGCTTGCCTGCTGGTCGCGAAACGGTGTGCGTGGAGCAGAGGGAGCCGCCTCGGAAACAGGGGACTGGCGCGCGCCGTCTTGAGCCGGTGGCTGTGCGGGCTGCGCCAGCCGAGCGCCTTCCGCGAAACGGTCAACGGGCTCTTCCGTCAGCGCGTCGTAAGCGCCTGCCTCCGCATAAAAGACGAAAAGCTCGGCAAGTCCCGGCGGATCCTGTCTGGCGATGGAAGTCATGTCCTACAATCTTCCGTGGCGGCTGCGAAAGCAAGTCAGGTCGAGGGGATGCGTGGGTCCTGTACCAGATAAAATTGCCGCTTCGGCGTGTAGTCGCTGATGAGAAAGCCGAATGAGGCAGATCGGCGCGGGTCCACCTTGCCGTTCCGGTAGAGCAGCCTGTCATAAGGCTCGAAATCCCGGCTGAAGTCGGCAAAGCTGTCTGAATAGATGTTCTTGGAATCGGTTCGCCTTTGATCGAAGGAAAGCCCGTCGCCGAACAGGCTCGGCTGGCCGAGTATCTCCTGAAGCTCGAATTCGACCTCGATCCAGGCCTGCTCGCTGCCGTTCCAGATGATCAGTTTCAGATGGATGAAGCCGTTGGCATATTTGCCGGAGAAATCGAACGGGCGGATCGGCTTGGTCGTGCGGATGACCATCGTTACCGGACTTGCCGAGACCAGTTCCTCTTCGATGACGATCGGGTCTTCTCGGGTTCCCGTTCCGCCTATCGCCCGTATCTTGAAGCCGCCGAGTTCGTCAGAGAAGGAATAGGCGCCGGCAAGCCAGCGCTTGGCCTCAGGTTTCTCCTCCTGCGCGTCGACGCTGATGGCGCAGACAAGCAACAGAAGCAGGGCAGAAGCGAGAATGCGTAGCAAATCACGGCAAGCCGAGCTCGGAAACCACGATACGGACCGGAAAATCTCAGCCTTCCGCATCTGGTGAGTATGACCGAGAAGTGCGCCGACGAAAATCCATGAAAGCAGGGATGTTCAGAGCTTTGTTGCGAGGCTTCTTACCGCTTTAATTGACGTTTACGTTAACGTCGTTTAGCTTGGACTGCGGCGAATGGCGACGCTTGGCAAAATCCGCAATGTGAATATGACAGTTGCGCGGTTTCGCGTCGCTTTCGGATGCGCTAAGGGAACGCTGAAGCCAGCAAGAATTGCCTGATCGGCAAAAGCCAGTGCGGAGGATTGGATGAGCGAGATCGAACGCGAAAGCATGGAGTTCGACGTAGTAATCGTCGGTGCGGGGCCTGCCGGCCTTGCCGCTGCGATACGGTTGAAACAGGTCAATCCAGAGCTTTCCGTCGTCGTTCTCGAAAAGGGCGGTGAAGTCGGCGCGCATATCCTCTCCGGCGCTGTCGTCGATCCCATCGGCATCGACCGCCTGCTGCCCGGCTGGCGCGAGGAAGAGGGCCATCCTTTCAAGACCGCGGTGACAGACGACCATTTCCTGGTGCTGGGACCGGCCGGGTCCGTCCGCCTGCCGAATTTCCTGATGCCACCGCTGATGAACAACCACGGCAACTACATCGTCTCGCTCGGCAATGTCTGCCGCTGGCTTGCCGGTCATGCCGAAGCGCTGGGCGTCGAGATCTACCCGGGCTTTGCCGCCGCCAGCCTGACCTACAACGATGCCGGTGCGGTGACCGGTGTCATCACCGGCGACATGGGCGTCGAGCGCGATGGCTCGCATGGGCCTGCGTTTGCGCCCGGCATGGCGCTGCTCGGCAAATATGTGCTGCTGGGCGAGGGCGCGCGGGGATCGCTCTCCAAGCAGGTCATCGCCAAATACAAGCTCGACGAAGGCCGTGAACCCGGCAAGTACGGCATCGGCCTCAAGGAACTGTGGCAGGTCAAGCCGGAGAACCATAAGCCCGGACTGGTACAGCACTCCTTCGGCTGGCCGCTCGACATGAAGACAGGCGGCGGTTCGTTCCTTTATCATCTGGAAGACAATCAGGTCGCGGTCGGCTTCGTCGTCCACCTGAACTACAAGAACCCCTATCTGTCGCCTTTCGAGGAATTCCAGCGCTTCAAGACCCATCCGGCGATCCGCGGCACCTTCGAAGGCGCCAAGCGCATTTCCTATGGCGCGCGTGCGATCACCGAAGGCGGCTGGCAGTCGGTGCCGAAGCTTTCGTTCCCGGGTGGCGCACTGATCGGCTGCGCCGCGGGCTTCGTCAACGTGCCGCGCATCAAGGGTTCGCACAATGCGGTTCTGTCGGGCATCCAGGCTGCTGAACATGCCGCCGCCGCCATCGCTGCCGGCCGCACCAACGACGAGCTCGTCGGTTATGAAAACGAGTGGCGCGCCTCCGACATCGGCAAGGATCTCAAGCGCGTTCGCAACGTCAAGCCGCTATGGTCGAAGTTCGGCACCATCATCGGCGTCGGCATCGGCGGTCTGGACATGTGGCTCAACACGCTGTTCGGCGTCTCGCCTTTCGGCACGCTGAAGCACGGCAAGGCCGACTATGCGACCCTTGAGCCCGCCGCCAAGCACAAGAAGATCGCCTATCCCAAGCCGGACGGCGTCCTGACCTTCGACCGGCTATCGTCCGTGTTCCTGTCCAGCACCAACCATGAGGAAGACCAGCCGGTCCATCTCCAGGTCAAGGACATGCCCTTGCAGGAGCGCTCTGAGCATGACGTCTTCGCCGGCCCGTCGACGCGCTACTGTCCGGCAGGGGTCTACGAATGGGTCGACAAGGATGGCAACGCTGCCGCCGACCCTACGGCGAAGAATGTGCGCTTCGTCATCAACGCGCAGAACTGCGTCCACTGCAAGACATGCGACATCAAGGATCCGAACCAGAACATCAACTGGGTGCCGCCGCAGGGCGGAGAGGGTCCAGTTTATACCAGCATGTGACGGTCATATTTCGGTGACTGTGGGAAACCGCCGTAAATGACGGCGGTGCGGGCGGCGCAATATGAATTGTGCCGTTATGGTTCACAAATTGTTGAAATCGCCCTGGCGATGTGCTTGGCTTGGCTTTCCTTGCTGGAGCAAAGCCATGCGTTGTGTTGGAGTAGCAGTGCTTGCCGCCGTTCTCGGCCTGACCAATGCCGCTTCGGCAGGTTCAAACGTAGTCGTCATGAAAGAAAACTACACGATCACCGGCAAGACCGGGGAAGAATTGCTTGCAGCCATGAAGCGAACCGGCCCCAAGAAGGGCTACATGGTGCACGCCATGGCGCAGACGCGTTACTCCCTTCGCTGGAACACCAAGTGGGACAAATCAGGCGGCGGATGCCGTGTGGCGAACCCCGGCGCAACGCTTTACATCACGTACCGCTATCCCTGGGTGAAGGGGGGGATGTCGCCCGATCTGCAGAAACGCTGGGCCAAATTCATGGACAGTGTGCGCACGCATGAAGAAACCCATGGCCGCATAGCGCGTGAAATGGTCGACGCTGCGGAAAAAGCCGTGGCCGGTATCGCCAACGACAATGACCCCGATTGCTCGAAGTCGAACCTGGAGCGGCTGCGCCGCGTTCGCGGTGTCGAGTCAACGTATGAAGGCAAGCAGCGGCAGTTCGACGCTAAAGAACACCACTATGGCGGCAACGTCGACGGCATGCTTGCGCTGCTGACCGCCAAGCAGAAATAAGGTTCTGGACGTCAACTACTCGGAAGGACAGGTTTTCCGGCGGAGACTGTCGCGGTAACCGTCTCCTGTTCTTTTTCCGTCGGCTTAAGCGAGAACTCTACCAGCACGGGCAGGTGGTCTGAGCCTGCTTCCACCAGCGTGTGCGCGGAATTCACGATCACGTCGCCCTTGTGAAAAACCTGATCGATCGGCAAGCCGCTGAAGCGCAGGAACTCCGGCAGCCGCCACCATTGCCATGTCGGGCCCACCGACGGCACCATGGTGAGATCGCCGAGCTTTCCGACGCGTGCGGTCGCGGCACTCCACGGCGTCGCGTTGAAATCCCCGGCCAGCAATGCGGTGCCACCAAGCAGCGACAGTGGCTGGGCCACTGCCGAAATCTGCCGTGACTGTTTGAACGGCCACGGCCAGCCAAGATGAAGTGCCGCTACCTCCACCGTCTTGCCGCCGAAATTGACCGGGGCGATGGCCAGCGAGCCGCGTTCGTAGCAATTCGCCTGGGCACCGTCAGCCATCGGCCGGCTAGAGAGGATCGCGACGCCGAAGACGCGGTTGGGATAGGGGCAGATGATGCTGTAGGGATATGCCGACGACAGCAGCGCCAGCTTCTCCTTCCACATGTCGGAGACTTCCTCCAGCGTCACGACGTCCGGCCGAAGCCGTCCGATCAGTGACAGCACCTTGTTCGGTTCCGGGTTGTTGTAGCGAAGGTTGAGCTGCAGCAATTTGTAGGTCGGCTGCTCGTCGCTCTTGGGCTGGAAGCTGCCGGCGTGGACCGCGCCGAGGCCGAGGGAATTCGATGTCGTCGCGAAGGCAGCAACCGCCAGCAGCAATGCTGCCACACCTTCCTTCCGATACCTGCTCGCAAACAGGGGAAGCGCGGCAATTGCCATCAGCACGGCAAGGTGCACGCGGAAATGAGCGAAGGAATCGAAAACCGGGTGCAGCCTTCCGAAGAAGCCGGCAATCAGGGGTAGCGAAAGCACGAGGACGGCGATGAACGCCCCCGTGGTCAGCTTGTTTCGTGTGTTATTTGTACTCATTCCCGTCCTTATCGGCAAGAATGCGGCTCATTCAAGATATGCAATCGGGCGAAGCCCTTCGCCCGGGTGGATTATTGTAATTTTTTCGACCGTTGAGGCCTTGGCCTTTCTGATCTCGATTTTCCTACTGAAATGCCGTCTCCGAGAAACTGCGAAGCTTGCGTGAATGCAGGCGATCCATCGGCATCTCTGCCAGCTTCTCCATCGCCCTGATGCCGATGGTGAGATGCTGGGCCACCTGGCGCTTGTAAAACTCACTGGCCATGCCGGGAAGTTTCAGCTCGCCATGCAGCGGCTTGTCGGAAACGCAGAGCAGCGTTCCGTAAGGCACGCGGAACCGGAAGCCGTTCGCTGCGATCGTGGCAGACTCCATATCAAGCGCGATCGCCCGCGACTGCGACAGCCGCTGAACCGGGCCGCGCTGGTCGCGCAGCTCCCAGTTGCGGTTGTCGATGGTCGCGACTGTGCCGGTGCGCATGATGCGCTTCAGCTCGTAGCCGGAAAGCCCTGTCACCTCGGCGACCGCTTCCTGCAACGCCACCTGGATTTCGGCCAATGGCGGGATGGGAACCCAGACCGGAAGGTCGTCGTCGAGCACGTGGTCCTCGCGCACATAGGCATGCGCCAGCACATAGTCGCCGAGCGCCTGCGTGTTACGCAGGCCGGCGCAGTGGCCGAGCATCAGCCAGGCATGAGGCCGCAGCACGGCGACATGGTCGGTGATGGTCTTGGCGTTGGACGGGCCGACGCCGATATTGACCATGGTGATGCCGGCATGGCCGGCCTTCTTCAGGTGATAGGCCGGCATCTGCGGCATGCGCGGCGGCGTCGCGCCCTCGGACGGCCTGTTTTCGCCGGCTTTGGTGATGACATGGCCGGGCTCCACGAATTCGTCGTAGCCGCCACCGCCACTTGCCATCAAATCCCGCGCGTAGACGCAGAACTCGTCGATGTAGAACTGGTAGTTGGTGAAAAGCACGAAATTCTGGAAATGGTTCGGCGCCGTCGCTGTGTAGTGCGACAGGCGGTGCAGCGAATAGTCGATGCGCTGCGCGGTGAAGGGCGCGAGCGGCCGCGTATCGCCCGGTAGGGACTCGAAAGTGCCGTTGGCGATATGGTCGTCGGTGCCATCGAGGTCCGGCACATCGAAGAGATCGCGGATCGGGCGTTTGATGCGGTCGGCAATCGATCCGTCGACATGGGTGCCTTCGAGGAATGCAAAATGCAGCGGGATCGGCGTTCCCGATTCCGACACGGTGATCTGCACGCCATGGTTCCGCATGATCATGCCAAGCTGCTCGAGGAGATAGCTTTCGAACAGATCCGGGCGGGTGATGGTCGTGGCATAGTGGCCCGGCAAAGGCATATGGCCGTAGGCCTGGCGGGAATCGACCTGCGTGTAGGAAGCAGTCGTTACCCCGACTTCGGGGTAGAAGGCGCGATATCGCCTGTTTAGATCACCGCCATTTGCAAGGGCGGTGAATGAGTCCCGCAAAAACGCGGTGTTTCGGCTGTAAAGGAATTGGAGCGCCGCAACGGCCTCGTTGGCATCGTTAAAGCTATGCAGCCCGTAAGATTCCGGGCTGGCAATCAATTCAATGGGTTCTGGGTAGATTCTCTTTTCCATGACCCAATATAGAGACTTGCTTCCAACCTTGGGAGGGGGACGACTGGGTCAGCGGTGCTTTTTTATTGGTCAGCCGCGCTGCAGGCTCATCAGCAGGACGAACCCCGCGCCGACCTTCTTGTGTGCCGGTGCTTCGATCGTCGTGCCGGTCGAGCCGCGGGCTGCGGGCACAGCAAGGACCGGAGCTGCCAGCATGGCCAGGATAAGCGCCGCCCGCGGCAGGAGCCGAAGGGTATTCATCGAGGTGGCGGCGATCTTGTTCATGGACGTGGTGCTTTTCTGGTCCGGTGTTCGGTTACGGGCGGAAGCTTGTGATGCAGGTCGGATCGTTGGAGCAGAGTCTGGTCATTCCCTGTTCCCAGGAGCGCGTCGAACGGTTTGCCTGCGCGACCAGGATCGAGAAGGTCATTCCGAACAGGGTCATCAGCAGGCAGACTATGGTGAACCGGCGAGCAAGCATTGGGTGTCTCCTTCAATGACGGGGAGAATGCCCGAACGCGGCTGAACGACCTCTGAGACGGCCGTTCATCTTCGGTTCAATTTTATTAATCGACGTGTTCGGTTTGTTGGCTTGTGTTTCGCCGCCGCCTGCCTATGTGCTGAAAGCATTCCCGAAACGGAGAACCCTCCCATGACGACGCAGACCAAGCCGATCGAACTCTACTATTGGCCGACACCGAACGGCTGGAAGATCACGATCATGCTTGAGGAACTCGGCGTTCCCTACACGGTCAAATATGTGAATATCGGCAAGGGCGAGCAGTTCGAGCCGTCATTCCTGAAAATCGCACCCAATAACCGCATGCCGGCCATCGTCGATCCCGAGGGCCCCGGTGACGAGCCGATCTCCGTTTTCGAATCCGGTGCGATCCTGCAATATCTCGGCCGCAAATTCGGCAAGTTCTACCCCGCCGACGAGCGTCTGCGCGTCGAGGTCGATCAGTGGCTGTTCTGGCAGATGGGTGGTCTTGGACCGATGGCCGGGCAGGCGCACCATTTCCGCCAATATGCACCGGAAAAAATCCAGTACGGCATCGACCGCTATACGAACGAGGTGAACCGCCTTTATGGCGTGATGAACAAGCGCCTTGCCGACCGCGAATTCCTTGCCGGTGACTACTCCATCGCCGACATGGCCAGCATCGGCTGGGTAAGGCCCTACAAGAACCAGGGTCAGGAGATCGAGGATTTCCCGAACCTGAAGCGCTGGTTCGATGCCATTCTGGCGCGTCCCGCAGTCCAGAAGGCGATTACTGTCGGTGAAGATCACCGCCGCAATCTCGCCGACGACAAGGAAGCCCAGAAGGTGCTGTTCGGGCAGAAGGCCCGCGCCTGATGTGAAAAGGCCGCTGGCGGAAACTTCCGGCAGCGGCCTTTTTATGGTCGAAGGGTCAGAGCTTCGACCAGACCTGTGTCTTGCAGAAAATCTTGAGCGCGCAGCCGGTCATATTCAGCTTCGCGCCGGAGAGCGAGGCCGAGCCGGAATAGGTCTTGTCGTCAGCCGGGTCGGTGATCGAGCCGGAATAATTGCTGCCACCGCTGGCACTCATCTTGCCGATCGACTTGCCGGCATATTTGCCTGTCTTCAACGTGATGCAGAAGCCGCCGCCGCAACTGGCGATGGCAGCGGTTTCGCCGCTTTTTGTTTTCCAGTTGCCTTCGATCGGATCGGCATAGGCCGCGCCCGCCATCAAAAGCGTCGCCGCAATTGCCATGCTCATCTTACGAAACATCGATGTCCTCCCTTTTTGAGCGTCTATCGGTCCGGCCTGCTCTCTCCCGCCATTCCGCCGTTTACGCAAACGTAAGCTAATCCAGTCGCTGGAAAAACAAAAGCGGTGTCCTTGCGGAAGGAAAGCAGGTTTTTTGCGGAGGCAAAACGGTCCGCAACCGGCCGATTTTCATGTTCGGCTCTCATGCGACCGGTTTTCGTGGTTACGGAAGGGTTTCCTTCCACCGCATGCATTTTCTTCAAATTTTCTGAGAAAGCCCGGAATCCCCGCATCCCTATCCTTAACAAATTCAGGCGTTTACCTCTTGTTTGAACTTTGTTTGCGCCAAATTAAGCACGTGATTTAACGACGGATTCAAGGCTCAGGTTCATTCTTCGAAGCATCGGAAGAGCAGCCCAGGACGACAAAAGAGGCGGCTTTCCAGCAACGGACAGGGACCTTCGAAATGGCACGTTTTGAAATGCTTGAAGCCGGGTTCGGCACGATGGGAACAACCGCCCAGGCCGATATCCTTTTTGAACTGGGCATGATGTATGCGACCGGCCGCGACTGTGAAGTCGATACCATCGCCGCCCACAAATGGTTCAACATCGCCGCGATCAAGGGCTCGGCCCGCGCTGCGGAACTGCGCTCCGAACTTTCGGCTTCGATGTCGAAGCTCGAAATCGCCAGGGCACTGCGCGAAGCGCGCGAATGGATGACCATGCACTGATCGTGCAGGCCAGGATTTGAATTAAAAGGCTCAAGCCGCGCAGACGGCTGGGTCTCAATAGAAAGAACGCGGCAGCTTGGAGGCGGGCCAGCCGCGCATGTCGAAAACGGGCGACTACAGCGTTTTGCGGTAAAACAGGGACCGCAATGCGAAACCAGCAAAAGCCGTGACCGGTGGAAACACACCGGCGCGGCTTTTTCATTTTTCCACGATCTTTTCCGCTGGCCTTGCCGGATCGCCGATCTGGCGAGTGGCCTTTGCCATGTGCCTGCGATATCAGGGTCACTTTCGGCGTCGAGGGCGACGCTGCGGAGGAAACGAAAATGATCAAGAAAACACTTCTGGGCGCGGTCTTTGCCGGCCTCATGATGTCAGCGTCTGCTTACGCCGATGACATCACATTTGCTGTCGTCGGTCCGATGACCGGCCAGCTTGCCAATATCGGCGACCAGTTCCGTCAGGGCGCCGAAGCTGCCGCCAAGGCGATCAACGAGAAGGGCGGCGTCATGGGCCGCCAGATCAAGATCTCGGTCGAGGACGACGTCTGTGATCCGAAGCAGGCCGTGTCGGTTGCAAACCGCATCGTTGCCAACAGCATCATGTTCATCGATGGCCACGCCTGCTCTGGCTCCAGCATTCCGGCATCGGCCGTCTATGCCGAAAGCGGCGCGCTGATGATGAGCCCGGCTTCGTCCAACCCGGTGCTGACCGACGACGCGGCTGCGAAGGGCTGGCCGACGATCATGCGTCTCTACACGCGTGACGATGCGCAGGGCGCTTTCATCGGTCCGTGGATCGCCAAGAAATACGCCGGCAAGAACGTCGTCATCCTGCACGACAAGAGCGCCTACGGTCAGGGCGTGGCGGATGCCGTCAAGGCGACCATGAACGAAGGTGGCCTCAAGGAGGTTATGTATGAAGGCATCAACGCCGGCGAGAAGGATTACTCGGCGCTGGTGACCAAGATGAAGGAAATGAAGGCAGACGTGGTCTATTTCGGCGGCTATCACCCCGAAGCCGGCCTGATGCTGCGCCAGTCGGCCGAGCAGGGCTTCAAGTTCCAGCTGATCATGCCTGACTCGATCGCCTCGCCGGAATTCTGGCAGATCGCCGGCCCGGCCGGTGAAGGCACCATGTTCGTCTTCCCATCCGACCCGCAGGCGAAGCCCGAAGCCAAGGAAGCCGTCGAGAAGATCAAGGCCGGCGGCTTCGTGCCGGAAGGCTTCACCCTGTTCTCCTACGCCACCATCCAGGCGTTCGCGCAGGGCATCGAGCGCGCCGGCAGCGACGACCCGATGAAGGTTGCCGAGGCGCTGAAGAACGGCCAGCCGATCCAGACCGTGGTTGGTGACGTCACCTTCGACGAAAAGGGCGATCTCAAGAACGCCAGCTACGACATCAACCAGTGGCACGACGGCAAATACGCGCCCATCGCGCAGTAAGCTCGAACCATACTGATAAATGCGTTGATGGCCGGGCATGTCCCGGCCATTTTCGTTTGGGTGCAGGGGACAGTTTACTTTTTGCCTCGGCAGGGCGCGGCAATTGCGATCTCGCGCAAGGGGCAAAAAGTAAACTGTCCTCGGTGCGCCCTTCGAGGCTCGCTAAGCTCGCACCTCAGGATGAGGGAGGTTGGCGCCTTACGATCCTGATCTTGAAGTGTGGGCGCGTTTCAGAATGAAGGCTTCCGCCCGCACATCCTCCCTCATCCTGAGGTGCGAGCGTAGCGAGCCTCGAAGGACGCACAAAGGCCGAAGCCGACCCTATCCCGCTTCCTCGGCAAACCGCACAAGCACGGTCCCGTCAGTCACCTGAGAACCTTCGACCGCGATCTCGGCGATGACACCGTCATGCGGGGCGGCGATCGTGTGCTCCATCTTCATGGCTTCGAGAATGAGCAGCGGCTGGCCTTTGATCACGGCATCGCCCTTCATCGCCCGCACGACCTTGACCAAGCCGGGCATCGGCGCGCGCATGGAACCGCTGCTGCCGGCGTCCGCTGCATGCGCGAAGGGATCGGGAACGACGAAGGTGAAGGCGTGACCACCTTCGAACACGGTTATGTGGCCAGGCCAGCGGGTGAAATTGCAACCTTGGCGCTGCCCCTCATCTGGCCCTTCGGGCCACCTTCTCCCCGTGAACGGGGAGAAGGAAGAGGCGGCAAGGTTGCGGCCAGCCTTCTTCTCCCCGTCACTATACGGGGAGAAGGTGCCGGCAGGCGGATGAGGGGCAGCGCTGTCGATCATAACTTCGAGCCGCCCATCCTGCTTCACGACAACACTCGCCGCGAACTCCTCCTCGCCAAACCGAAGCGTCGTCCGCCGGGCAATCGGGTGGAAATGCGAATAACCGGCGAGTGCCGACCACGGATCGTCCGTCGGCTGCTGCTCGCCCATGCCGGATGCGGCGAGCGCTGCCAGCGCGATGGTGCGATTATCCGGCACGGCCGTCACCGTCAGCGCCGCCTGCTTACGGTCGATCAGGCCGGTATCGACATCGCCGCTGGCAAAATCCGCATCCGCCGCCAGCGCCGCGAGAAATGCGACATTGGTGACCGAGCCGGCGATTTCGGTAGCCTTTAGCGTCTCGCCCAGCGCATCGAGTGCGACCTGCCGGTCGGCTGCATGAACCACCAGCTTGGCGATCATCGGATCGTAGAAGGGCGAGATCGCATCGCCCTCGCGCACGCCGGTCTCGACGCGCATGGTGGCACCTGCTGGAGCCTCGACCGGGAAGCCGAGGCGGTGCAGCGTGCCGATGGCCGGCAGAAAGCCCTTGGCCGGGTCTTCGGCATAGATGCGGGCCTCGAAAGCATGGCCGTCGAGCTTGATCTCGCTTTGCGTCTTCGGCAGCTTTTCACCGGCCGCGACCCGCAACTGCCATTCGACCAGATCGACGCCGGTGATCATCTCCGTCACCGGATGCTCGACCTGCAGGCGCGTATTCATCTCCATGAACCAGAAGCGGTCGGGCTTGAGCCCTTGCGAGGCATCGACGATGAACTCGATCGTGCCGGCGCCCGAATAGCTTATGGCCTTCGCCGCCTTCACCGCCGCGTCGGTCATCGCCTTGCGCATTTCCGCGGTCATGCCGGGGGCGGGAGCCTCCTCGATGACTTTCTGGTGGCGGCGCTGGGCGGAACAGTCGCGCTCGAACATATGCACAGCGTGGCCGTGATTGTCGCCGAACACCTGCACCTCGATATGGCGCGGCTTGTCGACATATTTTTCCACCAGCACCCGGTCGTCGCCAAACGCCGCCTTGGCCTCGCGCCGCGCGCTTGAAAGTGCCTCGGGAAAATCCTCCGGACGCTCGACCTTGCGCATGCCCTTGCCGCCGCCGCCGGCGCGCGCCTTGATCAAGACGGGATAGCCGATCTCGCGCGCCTTGGAGGCGAGAATGACGATTTCCTGCGCTTCGCCGTGATAGCCCGGAACGACCGGCACGCCGGCCTTTTCCATCAGCCGCTTGGCGGCGTCCTTCAGCCCCATGGCGCGGATCGACGCCGCTGAAGGGCCGATGAAGACGAGGCCGGCTTCAGTCACCTGATCGACGAAAGCCGGGTTCTCCGAAAGAAAGCCGTAGCCGGGGTGAATTGCCTCGGCGCCGGTCGCCTTGGCGGCAGCGATGATCTTTTCGCCGCGCAGATAGCTTTCACCGACGGGTGAGGGGCCGATATGTACAGCCTCGTCAGCCATGGCGACATGAAGCGATTTCGCGTCGGCGTCGGAATAGACCGCCACGGTGGCAATACCCATGCGCCGCGCCGTGCGGATGACCCGGCACGCGATCTCGCCGCGGTTGGCAATCAGGATTTTGGTGAACATGGCGGTTCCTCGGAGCCGGTGTCTCTCTACGAACGGGCGCTTGCGCCGGCAAGAAAGTCTGTCTTGCCGAGCGGGACGCCCTTGTGCCGAAGAATGGCGTAGGCCGTCGTTACGTGGAAATAGAAGTTGGGCAGCGCAAAGCCGAGAATGTAGCTCGTGCCGGTGAAGTCCAGCGTCCGTGGCCCGGCCTTGAAACTTACAGCGGAGGTCTCGCGGCCATCCATGCTATTGGGTGCGACAGCACTCAGATAGTCGATCGTGGCCGCGATGCGGGCCTGAAGATCGGCAAGGGAAACCTCATTATCCGCCATCGGGCGCGGCTCGGTCTGGCCTACGCGCACTGCCACGAAACGGGCCGTATCCGAAGCTCGCTGTATCTGGCCCGTCAACGGCAGCATGTCGGGAAAGAGCCGAGCGGTGGTCAGCTCTTCTTCTGCTATTCCCTGTTCAACGGCGTAAGCTTCGCCTTTATGCAGATTGTGCGACAGGTTCCTGAGCGCCGTGATGAAGACGGGTATCGAAATGTCGTAGAGAGAAAGGGACATGGTGTCTCGCGGTTTGGTTGATCGTGTAGCTGCTGCGGCGCGTGAGCCTGTTGTCACATCCTGAACACGCCGAATTTCGTCTCCGCCACCGGCGCGTTCAGCGCAGCACTTAAGCTCAGCGCCAGCACCTCGCGCGATTTCGCCGGGTCGATGATGCCGTCGTCCCACAGGCGCGCCGACGAATAGAGCGGCTGGCCCTCATGCTCGTATTTCATCAGGATCGGCTTGCGGAATTTCGCTTCTTCCTCAGCGGTCCATTCGCCGCCCTTGCGCTCGATGCCCTCGCGCTTGACCATGGCAAGCACGGTTGCAGCCTGCTCGCCGCCCATCACCGATATGCGTGCGTTCGGCCACATCCACAGGAAGCGGGGCGAATAGGCGCGGCCGCACATGCCGTAATTGCCGGCGCCGAACGAGCCGCCGATGATCATCGTCACCTTCGGCACCTGCGCGGTGGCGACCGCCGTCACCAGCTTGGCGCCGTCCTTGGCGATGCCGCCGGCCTCGTATTTGCGGCCGACCATGAAGCCGGTGATGTTCTGCAGGAAGATCAGTGGAATCTTGCGCTGGCAGCACAGTTCGATGAAATGCGCGCCCTTCAGCGCGCTTTCGGAAAACAGTACGCCATTGTTGGCGATGATGCCGACGGGCATGCCGTAAAGATGGGCAAAGCCGGTGACCAGCGTCGTGCCATAGTTCTGCTTGAACTCGTCGAACTCCGAGCCGTCGACGATGCGGGCAATGACCTCGCGCACGTCATAGGGCTGGCGGATGTCGGCGGGAATGACGCCGTAGATCTCATGCGGATCGTGAAGCGGTTGAATCGGCTTCTGTAAGTTCAGGCTTACGCTCTTGTTCCGATTCAGGTTTTTGACGATGCGCCGTGTGATCGCCAGCGCGTGCTCGTCATCCATGGCGTAGTGGTCGGCCACGCCCGACTGGCGCGTGTGGACCTCGGCGCCGCCGAGATCTTCGGCACTCACATCCTCGCCGGTCGCCGCCTTCACCAGCGGCGGGCCGCCGAGAAAGATGGTGGCCTGGTTGCGCACCATGATGGTTTCGTCCGACATCGCCGGCACGTAAGCGCCGCCCGCCGTGCACGAGCCCATGACGCAGGCGATCTGCGGAATGCCTGCCGCTGACATGTTGGCCTGGTTGTAGAAGATGCGGCCGAAATGGTCGCGGTCGGGAAACACCTCGTCCTGGTTCGGCAGATTGGCGCCGCCGCTGTCGACCAGATAGACGCAAGGCAGATTGTTCTGCATGGCAATTTCCTGCGCCCGCAGATGCTTCTTCACCGTGATCGGATAATAAGTGCCACCCTTCACGGTGGCGTCGTTGACGACGATCATCACCTCGCGGCCTTCGATCCGACCAATGCCGGCGATCATGCCGGCGGCGGAGATATCGCCGTCATACATGTTCCAGGCGGCAAACTGGCCGACTTCCAGAAAGGGCGAGCCGGGATCGACAAGCTGGGCAAGCCGCTGGCGCGGCAGCAGCTTTCCACGCGAGACATGGCGCTCCCGCGCTTCCTGCGAGCCACCCAGCTCGACGGTTGCCGCCTTCTCGGCAATATCGGCAACCAGTTCGCGCATGCGCCCGGCATTGGTTTTGAAGGCGTCGGAGGCGGGGGAGATAGAAGAGGTTAGGGCGGGCATGAAGACCTGCTTTATGAAAAATCTTGATCAGGCAAGGGAAAGCGTGTAGATGCCCGCTCCCCGCCCAGGCGGATCGTATCGTATCCTCGAGGAGATGACCAATGAGACGCATCCATATGCGCCCTCTGAAAAGTCTCCCTTCGGCAGAGGCCTAGAGCCGCCGAAGGCGGCATTTCTGCACCCTGAATATCTCGAAACTTGAGAGGAACGCGCCGCGCGTAATCGGCGCGGCGATCACCATGTATGTGCGGTTCGTGACGCCGCTCATCCATCCGGCGAGCCGGGTGGAGGCCGGCTTTTTTCAGGCGTCCTGGTACCTCTACCGGAACGGCTGTCCTTATTGGATTCTGGACGAACTGGAACATCAGTTCGATTGGTTCAGCTTGCACTTGCCGGTACCAAAGCAAATTGGCCGGCATTTCAAGCGGCGCAATTCGATCTGGGGTATTTGCTGGTTCGATCCGCACGCCGCGGAGGCGATCAGCCGGGCGCGTTATTGCGCATGGCTGATCGAGGAGGGGGGCTTGCCTGTTCGCAGCATCCGAACCGCTGGCGAGCGCGAGCTTCTCTGGAAGGATTCGCACCAGATCGTCTCCAAGCCCACTGTGGATTTGCCGAAGGCCTTCCAGTGATTTGGCGGGGAGCGTTGTCACACGCCCTCCGCCATAATCTCCCGCCCGATCAGCCAGCGGCGGATTTCGCTAGTGCCGGCGCCAATCTCGTAAAGCTTGGCGTCGCGCAGCAGGCGGCCGGTCGGATAGTCGTTGATGTAGCCGTTGCCACCGAGAAGCTGCAGCGCGTCGAGCGCCATCAGGGTTGCCTTTTCTGCGGCGAAGAGCACGCAGCCGGCGGCATCCTTGCGTGTCGTCTGGCCGCGATCGCAGGCTGAGGCGACAGCATAGACGTAAGCCTTGGCGGCATTCATGTTGGCGTACATGTCGGCAAGTTTGCCCTGAACGAGCTGGAAATCGCCGATGGCCTGTCCGAACTGGCGCCTGGTCTGCACGTAAGGCACGGCGACATCCAGGCATGCCGCCATGAGGCCGAGCGGGCCGCCGGCGAGCACGGTGCGTTCATAGTCCAGCCCCGACATCAGCACCTCGACGCCGCGTCCTTCCTGCCCGAGCACATTCTCGAAAGGCACGTCGACATCCTCGAAGACGAGTTCGCCGGTATTGGAGCCACGCATGCCCAGCTTGTCCAGCTTCTGGGCGACAGAAAAACCCTTCATCTTGCTCTCGATGATGAAGGCGGTGATGCCGCGCGAGCCCATTGTCGGTTCGGTCTTGGCATAGACCACCAGCGTATCGGCATCCGGTCCATTGGTGATCCACATCTTGTTGCCATTGAGCACGAAGCGGTCGTTACGCTTTTCGGCGCGCAGGCGCATCGACACGACATCAGAACCCGCGCCCGGCTCTGACATGGCCAACGCGCCGATATTCTCGCCCGAGCAGAGCGCAGGCAGGTATTTCTCCTTCTGCGCTGCGGTCCCCCATCGGTTGATCTGGTTGACGCAGAGATTGGAATGCGCGCCATAGGACAGGCCGACCGAGGCCGACGCGCGGGAAATCTCCTCCATGGCCACGACATGCGCGAGATAGCCCATGCCGGTGCCGCCGAAATCCGGGTCGGCGGTCATGCCGAGGAGGCCGAGCGCACCCATTTCTGCCCACAGATGCGCGGGAAACTCGTTGCTCCGGTCGATCTCGGCGGCGTTCGGCGCGATGCGGTCCTGCGCGAAGCGGCGCACCATGTCGCGCAGCGCATCGATGTCCTCGCCGTGCCCGAAGTCAAGCGTGTGCGTGTACATGGGTGTTCTCCCTGGCGTTTTCCGCGCCTGTCAGGCGCATTGTCATTGCGAGATAGGTCTCGGCTACTTCTTCCACTGAAAGCCGCTCGTCCGGGCGGAACCAGACGATGACCCCGGTGATCATCTGGATGATGGCGATCGCGGTCAGTCCGGAGTCGTCGATCACGAAGGTCCCGGCCTCCGCGCCGTCGCGCAGGATCTGGCGCAATTCCTTCTCATAGGCGGTGCGCAGGCGCAGGATTTGCGTGAGATTATTGCGCGAAAGGGCGCGCAGTTCCATGTTGGAGACATGGGTGGCGTGCCGGCGCGCGACATGGAAATGGATATGGTTGCGCACGAACGCGTTAAGGCGCGCGCGCGGATCGGCCTTGGCCGGGCGCGCCGCCTCCCACGTCGCAAGCAACCCATCCATATGCTCGCGCATCAGTGTGAAGAGCAGGTCTTCCTTAGTCGGAAAATAGCGGTAGAGCGCAGCGGCCTGCACGCCGACTTCGGCTGCAAGCTGGCGCATGGAAACCGCCTCGTAGCCGAAGCGGGCCATGAGGCTGATCGCCGCCTCGCGGATTGCGGCTTCCGTCCTGCCGCCGTCGGAACCAATCGTACGCGCCATAGCGTTTTCCAGCTTGATGAAGTGATAATAAAACGAACGTTCAATTAATTCAAGGGGCGTAATGCATTGAAGTAGGCTTCATTTCCGACCGAAGCTGATTCGACCTGATCACGCCGCGTCAGCTTCTCGGGCGCTCGTGAATGGGCGTCCCGGCGTCTGCGTTCTCATATTTCCGGCTTGTTTTCAGCCAGCCGGCGCGTCTCCAGCGCGCCGGTGGGATAGCAATACGCTGCGTCAACTGAACCGATATGCAATTCATTTGAGCCATTAACGAAACAAAAGCGAAAACGAATTGCAAAATGTTCGAAGATCAAACATGATCGAAAAATGGCCTGCCGCAGGGAGGAGCGTGGCGACTATGCTTGAACTCAAACGGGTAACGAAGGTTGTCGGCGCCGACACGCATATCGATGCGGTCGACCTAACGCTTCATCACGCCTCCCTCAACGTGCTTCTCGGGCCGACGCTTTCGGGCAAGACCAGCCTGATGCGGCTGATGGCAGGTCTCGACGTCCCGACCTCCGGAACGGTGTGGTTCGACGGCGTGAATGTGACCGGCATGCCGGTGCAGAAGCGCCGGGTGGCCATGGTCTACCAGCAGTTCATCAATTATCCCGCGATGACCGTCTATGAAAACATCGCTTCGCCGCTGCGGGTTGCCGGTGTCGACAGCGCGAAGATCGACAAGGAGGTTCGCCGCGCGGCTGAGCTTCTGAAACTCGCACCTTATCTTGACCGCACGCCGCTCAACCTGTCCGGCGGCCAGCAACAGCGTACCGCGCTTGCGCGCGCCATCGTCAAGAATGCCGGGCTGGTGCTGCTCGACGAGCCTTTGGCCAATCTCGACTACAAGTTGCGCGAGGAACTGCGCGCCGAACTGCCGAAGATATTCGCCGAATCTGGTGCGATTTTCGTCTATGCGACGACCGAACCGTCCGAGGCGCTGCTCTTAGGCGGTAACACCGCGACGCTGTCGCAGGGCAGGGTAACGCAGTTCGGCCCGACCATCGACGTGTTCCGCCGGCCACACGACCTGGTGACGGCGAGAACCTTTTCCGACCCGCCGCTCAACACGATCGTGCTGCGCAAGAGGGGGGCGAGTTTCCTCCTAGACGGCGGCGTCAACCTGCCAGTGCCGTCCGAACTCAAGGGCATCGCGGACGCCACCTACACGGTCGGCTTCCAGCCGCATCACCTGTCGCTGAAACGTCCGAACCGCGAGGCGGTGTCGGTGACGGCCAAGGTAAAGGTGACGGAGGTGACCGGCTCGGAAAGCTTCGTTCATCTCGACTTCGCCGACGTTCATTGGGTGATGCTGGCGCATGGCATCCAGGTGTTCGATCCGGACCAGACGATCGAGGTCTTCATCGATCCGCGGCATCTGATGGTGTTCGATGAGACGGGCCGTTCTGCCGAAATCGTTCAGGCGCAGGCGGCGTAGGGGGGATCATGGCAAGCATCGAACTCGACCATATCCGCCACGCCTACGCAGGGCCCTCGAAAGCAGCCACCGTCTACGCGCTGAAGGAAATCCACTACACATTCGAGGATGGCGGTGCTTACGCGCTGCTCGGGCCGTCCGGTTGCGGTAAGACGACGTTGCTCAACATCATCTCCGGGCTGCTGCACCCGTCGCACGGCCGCCTGCGTTTCGACGGTCGCGACGTCACCGAACTGTCGACGCAGGAGCGCAACATCGCGCAGGTGTTCCAGTTCCCGGTCATCTACGACACGATGACGGTCTACGATAATCTCGCCTTTCCGCTGCGCAACCGAGGCGTCACCGAGAGCGAAGTCGACAAGAAGGTTCGTGAGACGCTGAAGATGATCGATCTGGGGGACTGGGCGAACCGCAAGGCGCGGGGCCTCACAGCCGACCAGAAGCAGAAGATTTCGCTCGGCCGCGGCCTCGTGCGCTCCGACGTCAACGCCATCCTGTTCGACGAGCCGCTGACGGTCATCGACCCGCATATGAAATGGGTGCTGCGCTCGCAGCTGAAGCAGCTTCACCAGCGCTTCGGCTACACCGAAATCTATGTGACGCACGACCAGACTGAAGCTCTGACCTTCGCGCAAAAGGTTGTGGTGATGTTCGAGGGCGAGATCGTCCAGATCGGCACGCCGGCGGAACTGTTCGAGCGGCCACGGCATACATTCGTCGGCTACTTCATCGGCTCGCCCGGCATGAATCTCATGCCGGTCGATATACAAGGCAAGAATGCGCGGCTTGGCAGCCAGTCGATCGCGCTGCCCGGCGTGCCGAAGACGGCCGGGGAGAGCAAGGTCGAACTCGGCATCAGGCCGGAGTATGTGCGGCTGGGCCGCGAGGGAATGCCGATATCGGTCACCAAAGTGGAAGACATAGGCCGCCACAAGATCGTGCGCGCCGAACTGGAAGGGCGCGGCATCGCGGCGATCCTCGGTGAGGATGACGACATTCCGGCCGAACCCAAGGTCCGCTTCGACCCGGCAGGGATAAACATCTACGCCGATTCCTGGCGCGTCGAGATGGGAGCGTAATCCATGGAAAAGACCTTGAACAACAAGGCCTGGTTCCTGGTGCTGCCTGTGCTGGTGCTGGTGGCGTTCTCTGCGGTCATCCCCCTGATGACGGTGGTGAACTATTCCGTGCAGGACACCTTCGGCAACAACCAGTTCTTCTGGGCCGGAACCGAATGGTTCCAGGAATTGCTGTCATCGAGCCGGTTCTGGGCCGCGATTGGCCGCAACCTGGTATTCTCCGGCATCATCCTGGCGATTGAGGTGCCGCTCGGAATCCTCATTGCGCTGAACATGCCGCGTAAAGGCTGGGGCGTGCCGGTCTGCCTCGTGCTGATGGCGCTGCCGCTGCTGATCCCGTGGAACGTCGTCGGGACCATCTGGCAGGTGTTCGGGCGCGGCGACATCGGCTTGCTCGGCTATTATCTCAACCGGATCGGCATCGACTACAACTACGTGCGCGACCCGTTCGATGCCTGGGTCACCGTCATTGTCATGGATGTCTGGCACTGGACGAGCCTCGTCGTGCTGCTCTGCTATGCCGGTCTGGTCTCGATCCCCGACGCCTTCTACCAGGCGGCAAAGATCGATGGCGCATCGCGTTGGGCCGTGTTCCGCTACATCCAGTTGCCCAAGATGCAGCGTGTGCTTCTGATCGCGGTGCTGCTGCGCTTCATGGACTCATTCATGATCTACACCGAGCCCTTCGTCGTCACCGGCGGCGGGCCGGGCAACTCGACGACCTTCCTGTCGATCGACCTGGTCAAGATGGCGCTCGGCCAGTTCGACCTCGGACCGGCGGCGGCAATGTCGCTTGTCTACTTCCTGATCATCCTGCTGCTGTCATGGGTGTTCTACACAGTCATGACCAACTACGACGCGGGGCGCTGAGATGACGGGCGTGAACGAACGGACGACCAGTGCGCGGGAAGGTGCGGTCAGCGACAGCGGGGCGGCAGGCGGGCTTTCAGGCAACCTGTCGAAACAGGAGATCGAACGGCGCATGCGTCGGCGGGGCGAGGAGTCGCGCTGGTGGTGGATCGTGCCGACGCTCTACATCATCTTCCTGCTGCTGCCGATCTACTGGCTCATCAATATGAGCTTCAAGACCAACACCGAGATCGTGTCGTCGCTGACGCTCTATCCGCATGAGCCGACGCTGCGGAATTACCGCATTATCTTCACCGATTCAGCCTGGTACTCCGGCTACATCAACTCGATCATCTATGTGGTCATGAACATGGTGATTTCGGTCGCGGTGGCTCTGCCTGCGGCATACGCCTTCTCGCGCTACCGCTTTCTCGGCGACAAGCACCTGTTCTTCTGGCTGCTCACCAACCGCATGGCGCCGCCGGCGGTGTTCGCGCTGCCGTTCTTCCAGCTCTATTCGGCATTCGGGCTGATCGACACCCATATCGCGGTGGCACTTGCGCATTGCCTGTTCAACGTGCCGCTGGCGGTGTGGATCCTCGAAGGCTTCATGTCGGGCGTGCCGAAGGAGATCGACGAGACCGCCTATATCGACGGCTATTCCTTCCCGCGCTTCTTCGTGAAGATCTTCATGCCGCTGATTGCCAGCGGCATCGGCGTCGCCTGCTTCTTCTGCTTCATGTTCTCATGGGTGGAACTGCTGATCGCCCGCACGCTGACGACGACCGACGCCAAGCCGATCGCCGCGACCATGACGCGAACGGTCTCGGCCTCCGGCATGGACTGGGGGCTGCTCGCGGCCGCCGGCGTGCTGACGCTCATCCCTGGCGCGCTCGTCATCTGGTTCGTCCGCAACTACATCGCCAAGGGCTTTGCCCTGGGGAGGGTGTGATGGACGCCATGAAGCCAAACCAAACCTCGATTGAGGTGAGCGAGTTGAAAGCGCTGACCAACCGGCTTTTTGAAACGCTCGAGCAGGCCGGCATCGACCGCATTCCGGTGACACAAAATCAGTATTGGACGGTCTTTGTCTCGGAGGCGTTCGGTTCGGGTGACGCACCGGAGCCAACCATGAGCGATGTTCTGGATGATCTGGCTGATCTGAGGTCGGAGGTCATGCAAGAAGACCCGGAAACCACGCTTGTCGCCTGGCATGCTTTCGAGCACCTGTCCGGATTGATGAAGTTTGTCGCTCGCGCCGATCTAGATGGCAACTTGACCTCGGTTTTGGCCAAGACATCGGAGCCTCGCCCATGAACATCGACTTCTCATGGATGGCATGGACCTGGCCGACCGCCGCCTTCTTCGGCACGATCTTCCTGATGCTCGTCGGCATGGGCGTCTGGGAATATGTTTCGCCCGGCGGCAATCCGCGCATCGGCATCCTGCGCTTCGAGACGACGCGCGGCGATCGCCTCTTCGTTTCGCTGCTTGGCAGCGCTTTCATTCATATCGCATGGCTGGGTCTCGTCGGACCCAATCTGTGGTGGGCTCTCGCTCTCTCCGTAGTCTACGCCGTGGGGGTGTTTCGCTACGTATAGAGGGGGAAACAGTCGGAACGGCCGGGTGCAGGTGGCCGCTCCAGGAAGTTTGAAAACCTGTTTTTGTGGAGGAAACACATGCGACGGCACTTACTGACTTCTACGACCGCCATTGTCCTCTTGTTCGGCGCAGGCAATGCCTATGCCGGCATGGACGAGGCCAAGACCTTCCTGGACAAGGAAATCGGCGATCTCTCGTCGCTTCCGCGCGCCGATCAGGAAAAGGAAATGCAGTGGTTCATCGATGCCGCCAAGCCTTTTGCCGGCATGGAAATCAAGGTCGTCTCCGAAGCCATCACCACGCACCAGTATGAATCGGATGTGCTGGCGCCTGCATTCACCGCGATCACCGGCATCAAGGTGACGCACGACATCATCCAGGAGGGTGACGTCGTCGAAAAGATCCAGACACAGATGCAGACCGGCCAGAACCTCTATGACGGCTGGGTCAACGACTCCGACCTGATCGGCACCCACTGGCGCTATCAGCAGGTGCGCAACCTGACCGACTTCATGGCCAATGAAGGCAAGGACGTCACCAATCCGGGCCTCGACCTCGCCGATTTCATTGGCACGTCCTTCACCACAGCACCTGACAAGAAGCTCTACCAGCTTCCCGACCAGCAGTTCGCCAACCTCTACTGGTTCCGCTACGACTGGTTCAACGACGAGAAGAACAAGGCCGACTTCAAGGCCAAATATGGCTACGATCTCGGCGTTCCCGTCAACTGGTCGGCCTATGAGGACATCGCCGAATTCTTCACCGGCCGTGACGTCGACGGCAAGAAGGTCTTCGGCCACATGGACTACGGCAAGAAGGACCCGTCGCTTGGCTGGCGGTTCACCGACGCCTGGCTGTCCATGGCCGGCAATGGCGACAAGGGCATTCCGAACGGCCTGCCGGTCGACGAATGGGGCATCAAGGTCGATGAAAACTCGCGCCCGGTCGGCTCCTGCGTTGCGCGCGGCGGTGACACCAACGGCCCGGCGGCAGTCTACTCGATCCAGAAATATCTCGATTGGCTGAAGGCCTACGCACCGGCCGAAGCCCAGGGCATGACCTTCTCCGAATCCGGCCCCGTGCCGGCGCAGGGAAACATCGCGCAGCAGATATTCTGGTACACCGCCTTCACCGCCGACATGGTCAAGCCCGGCCTGCCGGTGATGAACGAGGACGGCACGCCGAAATGGCGCATGGCTCCGAGCCCGCATGGCGTCTACTGGAAGGACGGCATGAAACTCGGCTACCAGGACGTGGGTTCCTGGACGCTGATGAAGTCGACGCCTGACGATCGCGCCAAGGCCGCATGGCTCTATGCGCAGTTCGTGACCTCCAAGACCGTGGACGTGAAGAAGAGCCATGTTGGCCTCACCTTCATCCGCGAGAGCACCATCCAGGACAAGAGCTTCACCGAACGGGCTCCGCAGCTCGGCGGCCTGATCGAGTTCTACCGTTCGCCGGCGCGCGTCCAGTGGTCGCCGACGGGCACCAACGTGCCGGACTATCCGAAGCTGGCACAGCTCTGGTGGCAGGCGATCGGCGATGCGGCATCAGGCGCAAAGACGGCGCAGGAAGCCATGGACTCGCTCTGCGGCGAGCAGGAAAAGGTGATGGAGCGCCTCGAACGCGCCGGCGTTCAGGGCGATATCGGACCCAAGATGGCCGAAGAGCACGATCTCGACTTCTGGAACAAGGATGCCGTTTCCAAGGGCAACCTCGCGCCGCAGCTCAAGATCGAGAACGAAAAGGAAAAGCCCCAGACCATCAACTACGACGAACTGGTCAAGAGCTGGCAGAAGTAAGCTCCAACGCTCACGCCTCCCTCTCCCCGTTCTTCACGGGGAGAGGGTAAGGGTGAGGGGCTGTCTACACTTGGATATGAAACGAGGCGGCTTCGGCCGCCTTTATTTTTGCTGCGAACGCTTACCCGGCCCGTGCCGCCGCCAAGGCCTTCGGCAGTTCTTCCGCGAAGACATCAAGTTCATGATCCAAACCGACGCTGACCCGGATGCAGCGGTTCAGCACAGGCGCCATCGGCTTGCGGATGAAGACGTCGCGGGCGAGCAGATTCTGCATCACCCTCAGGGCAAAATCGGCATCGGCCTTGCAATCGATGGTCACGAAATTGGTAGCGGACGCTATCGGCTCCAGCCCGTTGTCGCGGGCGATGGCGGAAATGCGGTCGCGTCCTGCTGCGACTTTGTTTGCGACAGTCTTGAGATAATCCTGATCGGCAAGGGCTGCCACGCCGGCGATCTGGGCCATGCGGCTGACGCCGTAGTGGTCGCGGATCTTTTCGAAGTCGGCGATGGTTTCTTCTTCGCCGACGGCGTAGCCGCAGCGCAGGCCGGCAAGGCCGTAGGCCTTGGAGAAGGTGCGCATCCTCAGCACATTGGGGCGCGACACGTCGATCGGCGGTAGTGCCGAGGCCGGGCCGGTCTCGCCATAGGCTTCGTCGAGAATGAGCATGGTCGTCTCGGGCAATGCCGCGATGAAGCGCTCGATCTCGGCCGCCTCCCACCAGGTTCCCATGGGGTTGTCGGGGTTGGAGAGGTAGACCATCGGCGCCTTTTCGCGCCGCACGGCTGCCAGCAGGCCGTCGAGGCTCTCCCGGTCGTTCTCGTAAGGCACGGTCACCAGACGTCCGCCACTGGCCGCGACATGGAAGTTGAAGGTCGGGTAAGCACCGAGCGAGGTGACGACGGTATCGCCCGCCGAGATATAGAGCCGCACCACGATGTTGAGCAGGCCGTCTATGCCCTGGCCGACGACGACATTCTTCAGCTCGACGCCGAGATGCTTTGCCAGCGCGACCTTCAAATCGTGATTGTCGGGATCGCAATACATCCACATGCCGGGCGCGGCTTCGTCCATGGCGGCAATGACGCTGGGCGCAGGGCCGAAGCTGCTTTCATTGGCGCCGATGCGGGCGCGGAAACTGCGCCCGCTGGCTCGCTGCTGCGCCTCCGGGCCGACGAAGGGAACCGTCGAGGGCAGGGCGGCAATGAGCGGGGTTAGCGGCGGGCGTTTCGGCATGGCGATACTCTTGAATTTCAGGCGTCAATCCGAGCAATTCCAGGAAAAGTATGTAGCGGTTTTCCGACCGGAAATTGCGTCAAAACAAGTAAGTTTCGCCACATAGCAAAAATCCGCGGACTTGCCGCGGATTTTTTGTTGGGCCTGTCTTTGCCGAACGATCAGGCGTGAGGCACGGGTTCGGCGTCGGGGGTGTGTTCCAGGCCATCGCGGTGAACGACGTCCTTCGCCGACAGGAAGGTGTAGAACATCGGCACCACGAACAGGGTGAAGGTCGTGCCGATCAGGATGCCCGAGAAGATCACAAGGCCCATGGAGTAACGTGCCGCGGCACCTGCGCCTGCGGCGAGGATGAGCGGCACGACGCCGAGCGCCATGGCGGCCGTGGTCATCAGGATCGGGCGCAGACGCACCTTGGCCGAGGCGATGATCGCCGCGCTGCGTGACAGCCCATGCTCTTCCCGCTGCTGGTTGGCGAACTCCACCAGCAGGATGCCGTGCTTGGTGATCAGGCCTATCAGCGTGATCAGGCCGACCTGCGTATAGATGTTCAGCGTACCAAGCCCGAGATTGAGCGGGATGATGGCGCCGAAGATCGACAGCGGCACCGACATCATGATGATCAGCGGGTCGCGGAAGCTTTCGAACTGTGCTGCCAGAACCAGATAGATCACGACGACGGCCAGCGCGAAGGCGATGATGATCGTGCTGCCTTGCTCCTTCTCGAGACGGGACTGGCCCGAATAGTCAGTGAAGAAACCGGTCGGCAGCAGCGGCCGGGCGATGTCCTCGATCGTCTGCAAGCCTGTGCCCGTAGTCACGCCCGGCACCGGAAGCGCCGAAATCGTCGCCGAGTTCAACTGGTTGAACTGATCGATCGACGAAGGGGAAGCATTCGTCGTGATCTTCACGACAGCCGAAAGCGGCACCATCTCGCCGGACACGCTGCGAATATAGAACTCGCCGAGCTTTTCGGGATTGTTGCGGTACTTGTCTGGCACCTGCGGAATGATGTCGTAGCTATTGGAGTCGCGGTCGAACTGGGCGACCTTGGCCCCACCGACAAGCAGGCCGAGTGTTGTGCCGATATCGCTGATCGGCACGTTGAGGGCGGCCGCCCGGTCACGATCGACAGTGACTGTCACCTGCGGCGCATCAAAGTTCAGCGAGTTCTGGACGACGATGAAGCGGCCCGAAGCCTGTGCCTTCTGCTTGATCTGCTCGGCGATCTCGTAGACCTGGCTCGGGTCGCCGGTCGACTGGATCACCATCGAGATCGGCAAGCCACCGCCCGCGCCGGGAAGGGACGGTGGCGCGAAGACGAGCGCTTCGACGCCGGCCACCTTCTTCAGGCGGTTCTGGATATCGGTCTTGATCTCGTTCTGCGACCGGTCCCGATCTGCCCAGTCCTTCAGGCCCCAGATCGAGAATGCGCTGTTCGTAGCCCCACCAAGACCGACGATCGAGAAGTTCACCCGAACTTCAGGCAGGTCCTTGGTCAGATCGCGTATCTGGTCGGTATAAAGGCTGGTGTAATCCGTCGTCGCGTAGCGGGGCGCCGTGACAAGCGAGAACAGCGCGCCTGAATCTTCCTCAGGCGCCAGCTCGCTGGAGGTCTTCATGAACATGAAACCAGTGACGCTGACGAGCGCGATGACGATCATCAAGGTCACCGGACGGTATTTCAGCGAACCGGAGACCAGCCGCTCATAGCGGTTGGCGATGTTGTCGAAGGTTCTATCGACCCAGTCCTGGAATTTGCCATGGCCTGGTTTCAGGATGCGCGCCGCCATCATCGGCGTGATGGTGACTGCGACGAAACCGGAAATGACCACAGCACCCGCGAGCGTTACGGCGAATTCGCGAAACAGCGAGCCGGTCAGACCGCCAGTGAAGGCCAGCGGCGCGAACACGGCGGCAAGCGTGATGGTCATGGCGACCACCGGCGAGAAAATCTCGCGCATGCCTTTGAATGCCGACTGCATCGGCGTCAGGCCTTCTTCCATGTGGCGGTGGATATTTTCCACCACGACGATGGCGTCGTCGACGACAAGGCCGATGGCGAGAACCATGGCCAGAAGCGAAAGGAGATTGATGGAATAGCCCATCGCCAGAAGGATGGCGCACACGCCGATCAGCGAGAGCGGGATCGTGACCACCGGCATCAGCACCGAGCGGAACGAGCCGAGGAAGAGCAGGATGACAACGATGACGATAGCGACGGCTTCGCCGATCGTCTTGAACACTTCCTCGATCGAGGCGCTGATGGTCTGCGTCGCATCATAGACCATCGTGATGGTCATGCCCTGCGGCAGGCTCTCCTGAAGCGCCGGCAGTTCCTTGACCACGGCTGCTGCCGTGTCCAGCGGGTTTGCCGCCGGCGTCGGGAATATGCCGATGAAAGTGCCCGGCTTACCGTCGAAATTGACGACGGTGTCGGTGCTTTCCGCGCCCAGTTCCACGTCCGCAACATCGCGCAGCCGCACCACGCTTTCGCTATCGGAACGCAGGGGCAGGGCGCCGAAGGCTTCCGGCGTCTGCAGCGTCGACTTCATGGTGATCGAATAGGCGACGTATTCGTTCTTGGTCTTGCCGGGGGCGGCAAGGAAGTTCGAGGAATTGATCGCGCTCAGCACTTCTGCTGCGGTCAGGCCGCGCGCGGCAAGCTTGATCGGGTCGATCCACACGCGCATCGAATAGTTTGCAGCACCCAGAACCTGCACTTCGGCGACGCCCTGGATGGTCGACACGCGTGGGCGGATGACGCGTTCGATATATTCGGTAAGCTGCTCCGACGTCATGTTGGGGTTCTGCAGCGCCAGATACATGATCGCAAACTGCTGGCCCGTCCCCTTGACGATCGTCGGGTCTTCTGCGGCCGTCGGAAGCTGGCTCTTGACCTGCTGCACCTTGGACATGACCTCGGTGAGCGCGACGTCTGGGTTCGAGCCGAGCTTCATCTGCACGGTCACGACGCTGGCCGAAGGGCGGCTCTGCGACGTGACGTAGTCGATGTTTTCCGTCGTCGAGACGGCGGAAGCGATCGGCGCGGTGATGAAGCCCTGGATGAGATCGGCGCTGGCGCCCGCGTAAGGCGTCGTGATGGTGATCACGGTCTCCTCGACCTCAGGATACTCGCGCACCGAAAGGTTGAAGATGCCCTGGAAGCCAAGCAGCAGGATCATGAAGGCAACCACCGTCGACAGGACGGGGCGGCGGATGAAGATGTCTGAGAAGCTCATTTTGCGGCCGGCTGGGGTTGCGCCGGATTGGCGGGGTTGATCGTATTGTCGATCGTCACGGGCGTGCCGTTGGAAAGACGGTTCTGGCCGGCAGTCACGATCTGGTCGCCCGCGGCGATGCCGTCGAGAATCTCGACGACGCCATTGGAGCGGCGGCCGGTCTTGACGAAGACCTGATGGGCTTCAAGCGCCGGTTCGCCCGCGGTTTCTGCCGCAGATTTGGCCGCATCAGGCACCGGCTTGTCGTCAGCCTTTGCCGGCGTTGCAGGCTTTGCGGCCTCAGTCGGTGCATCTGCCTTCTTCGCAGGCCGGATGACATAGACATAGTCGCCGTAAAGGCTCGCGATTACCGATGTCTGCGCAATCGCCAGAACGTCCTTTTCCTCAGGCAGAACGACCTGGGCCTGAATGAACTGGCCGGGGCTGAGCTTGCCTTCGGGATTGGTGATCTCGGCGCGGACGGCGACGAGGCGCGAAGTCGGGTCGACCTTGGGTTCGATGCCGGTGATTGTGCCCTTGAAAGGCATATCATCCGAATTGACGCCAAACTTGACCGGCTCGCCGATCTTCAAAAGGTCCAGCTGCTGCTCGGGGATCGAAAAATCCGCACGCATGGTCTGAAGATCCTGGATAGTCGCAACGATCGTTCCCGGCGCGAGATACTGTCCGATATCGATCTTGGGGATGCCCATCGTGCCGGCAAACGGCGCCCGCAATTGCTTCTGGTCGACCACTGCCTGAAGCTTGGCAACCTGCGAGGCAGAGGCCTCGGCCGCGGCGCGGGCGGAATCGACATTGACGTCCGTGCCGACACCGCGCTTCTGCAACTCGGCTGCGCGATTGAGCGTCACCTTGTCGAGGGCTGCCTGTGTCTTGCCAGCGGCAAGATCGGCCTGCTGGACGGCGTCGTCGAGCTGGATCAGGACCGCGCCGGCCTTGGTCTGCTCGTTGGCCTTGAACAGTATTTCCTTGACGATGCCTGCAGCTTCCACAGTCAGGTCCACGCCCTGCGCGGCGTTGACCGTGCCGATGGCCTCTATGCCGGGCATCCAGTCGATCGGCTCCACCGTCGAGGAGGAAACGGTGACCTTCGCAACCGGCATGTTGGCGAAAAATTGCTGGATGGCATTGTCGCGGAACATGTTGAAACCGACGATGCCGCCGCAAACCAGAACAAGAAGAATGAACGCAATGATGAAGCGCTTGATCATGGATGGCACCGGGCGTGAGATGAGCGTGACGTTTACAAATTTCCGTTCAACCAACGCGCTAAACCAAAACGCGAAGTTTGAAAACTGCGGGGTTGCTTACTGTACCGTCTGGACGGTATTGTCAATTGCGTTATATGGACCCTCCGAGAGGATTTCCAAGATGACGAACGGCAAAATGAATTCCCGACAAAAGATATTGGCTGCGGCCGCCGAACTGGCCGGCGAAGTAGGCCCCGGCCACCTGTCGTTGGACGCCGTTGCGCAGCGTGCGGGGGTCTCAAAAGGCGGACTTCTCTACAATTTTCCGAGCAAGGCCAAGCTGCTCGAAGCTTTGGTGGAGCAGCATCTGAGCGAGTTCAATACCGCCCTGGAGGCGAAGGAAAAGCAGTGGGAGGGGAGGCCCAATAGCCTGGGTTCTGCCTATCTTGAACTTTTCGTGACCGACCTGGAGCAGCGCCAGCCGCCGCCATCTGGCTTGCTCGCGGCAATGGCTGAGGATCCCGGTTTCCTGATGCCGATAAAGCGCTTCAATCGCACGTTGCTCGACCGGCTCAAGGCAGGCTCAAAAAACGAAAACAGCGCGCTGATCCTGTTTCTTGCGCTCGAAGGCATGCGCAGCCAGCGCCTTTTCGATGTCGACATCTTGTCGACCGCCGAACGAGACGCGGTGATTGCATCGCTGGGGGCGGCGTTGGAGAAGGGCGATTGATATGGGGGTGAGGCTGACACTGCATGCCCGAACACACGAATACGGCGGGCCAAATGCCCGCCGTAAATGATCGAAACTGTCAAATCGCATGGTTGGATTTGCTACATGCCTTTGATCTTGCCGCAGAACTCGGCGAACTTCGTGCTATCGGTCTTACCGCACTCGTCCTTCATCATTTTCTGATTGTCCGCCGACATTGCGGCCCACGCTGCCTTGATCTCGTCGTCCGAGCGCATGGTAGTCATGGCGTCATCGCTATAGAACGACTTCATCATCGTTGGATCTTCCAGCGGCCTCATCTTGTCTGCAGCTGCCGGATCGCTGGCTGCCGGGGCAGCCGTCGTTGAAGTTTGGGCGTAAGCGGCGCCGGAAGCCAGCATGAGTGTCATGGCTGCGGTCGCAAGAAACTTGAGTTTCATGACGTATTCCTTCCCTGATTGCCTGTATTTCGATCGACTTGAAGCGATCAATTAGGCAACGGCGGAAAGGGTGAGAGGTTCCAGAAATATATCTGGAATTGATATGCTATTCTAAAATAGTCCGATTGCGTGATATAGTTTACTTTTTTCTAATATATATTGGGAGTCTAATCAGAAATAGTCAGAATTTCACGGAAATGACGTTCGAGCCCGAACAGGCGCGGCTAAACACGCTCCCTCTGCGGCGAGTGGCACGCAATGGCGATGCCGCCTGACAACGACCAACGCTTCGACTTGCCAGACGTTGCAGGCAGATTGTCCTATTTTCCTGCGGCCTTGGCCTTGTTGCGCGGACGAAGGCGATCACGGTCGAGTACGACCACGCAGGAATCCAGATCGTTCGTTGCAAGATGTGCATAGCGCATTGTCATCTGCAGGGTCTGATGTCCGAGCCACATCTGCACACGGCGGATATCGATACCGCCCTGCACGAGGCGCGACGCGCATGTGTGGCGCAGGATATGCGGCACGACCTGGGTGTCGCTTCCGAGGCCGACTTCCGCTTTCGCATCATTCCATATAGCGCGGTAGCGAACGCCGGTCAGCATCGAGAACGGACCTTTAAGGCCTTCGGCGCTGACATTGACCGACTCCTCGGCGCGTATGGTCATAGGGATGGTTCGGCTGCGTCCGGACTTGGTGATCCAGAAACTCACCCGGTGTTCCTGGATGTCGTTCCAGATCAGGCCGAGGGCCTCGCCAAGGCGGCAGCCGCTGTCGACCAGGAACAGGCTGAGCCGGTAGCTATCTTCGCAGCGCGCCTTGATGGCGCCGAACAGGCGGTCTTCCTCGTCGTGTTCGAGGAAGCGGATGCGTCCAGCCCGCTCTTTCTGCCGCCGAAACTCCGGCAGGCTGTGGATATCCCCCATCTGACTCGCCTTTCGCAGCAATTTGCTGAGCGCAGCCATCTTCCTGTTGATGGTTGCGTTGCTGTTGCCACGCTCGCGTAGCTTGCCGACAAGGTCGTCGAGAGTGCTTTGATCGAAGGTGCTGAAGCGCTCCCCGAGCAAAATCTCATTCAACTCGCCTATGAAGAAGGTAACGTTGTATTTGTGGTTTCCGTCTTCCCACAGAATGTTTTTGTATTTTTCAAAAAGCTCGGCGAGCGAAAAGGTGCTTACGACATTGAATGGATTGGCATTAAAAGTCGGACTCCCTCCATAACTCGTCGAATATGAGACGACATGGCTGGAGAATTCGCTTTTCGCGCTTTCCTGTGTGCTCACTTTTCAGTCCCCAAGTCGATAGTGACCTATGGTCATTATCCCGCCCATATGCTGCTAAACATATTTCGCGGGACGTTGGAAACCCTATTTTCCTGAAACGGATCAAAAGTCCGGAAAATCATACCGGTGAATTTCTCCGATCCTTACGTCAACCCCTTGCGATAGTGCAGTTGTCTCCCTGTCTTCCGGCCGCCCGCCAACGCTTTATTTCCAAGAAAAAACGGCCCGGGACCGAAAGACCCCAGGCCGTGTATTAGGTTTTTAAACCAGTCGCATTAGAAGTTGCGCTGGAAGCGGATCATGCCGCCGAAGCCGTCGCCGAGCTTGTTGCCGTCGTTGTCGTGCCAGGAATTCCAGGCAACTTCCGGCGTGATCTTGAAGCCCGGAACGAGCTCGTAGCCAACGTTGGCAACAAGCGCGACATCCTTATTGTCGGCGTAGGAAGCCTGCAGGTTCAGCGTGGCCTTTTCGTTCAGCTTAGCCGAAGCGCCACCCCAGACAGCCCAGCTGCCGCCCCAAGGCTTGTAGAAGCTGTTGTCGACATTGTCGTCGGTGCCGTAGCCGGCCATCACGAAGAGCGAGATGGTATCGGTTGCGTTGACATCCAAACGAACCTTGCCGGCCCATTCTTCATAGACCGAGTCGTAACCGACGACGCCGGACACGCCGCCCCAGCCCTGCGTGTAAGCAGCGCCGACGACTACGTGCGGAACGTAGGAGTCGATCGTGTAGGCACCGTTGCCCTCTTCGAGAGCCACGCCGGCCGAGAAGCCATTGCTGCCCTTGTAGGTGTAGGCGATCTGGTGGGTGTCATACGGGCCCGACGCAATGATGTCATCCTCGATCACGCCACCGGCATAACCAACCAGCGTGGTGAAGAGCGAATCGGTCTTACCGATGCGGAAGCCGCCGAGTTCGATGTAAGCGTGGTTCATCTTGGCTGCCGTACCACCAGCAGTGGTGAAGCCGCCCGGAGCCGAGGTGTCATAGTCGAAGTTCAGGTGGAAATAGGCGCGCAGAGTGCCGAGTTCGGTTTCCGAACGGGCGTCGAGCTGCAAGGCAGCGCGGGCACGCTTATAATAGGTGTCGTTGAAGCCGTCGCCCAGCTTGTCAACAACGTTGATCAGGCCGCCGTAGCCGCCTTCACCAGCGCGGATGTCGTAACGGACATAGCCGCCGACGCGCAGGCAGGTCTCGGTGCCCGGGATGTAGTAGAAGCCGGCGCCGTAAACGTCGCAGACGCGGACATATTCCATGGGTTCCGGCTCGGCGACGACGACAGCGTCGGCCGCACGGGCACCGGATACTGCAGCGAGGGCTGCAGCGGAGCCGAGAAGCAGGCTCTTGATGTTCATTTTCTGACCTCCAGTCAGAATCACGTCTGGAGGTCGAAAAAGAGCGCTCACGCCAAAGCTTGAATCTTCTAACGGACTGAAAGAATTGGGAAATATGAGATTGGCGCTGGGCGCTGGCGGAGAGGAAGGGATTCGAACCCTCGAGAAGCTTTTGACCTCTACTCCCTTAGCAGGGGAGCGCCTTCGACCACTCGGCCACCTCTCCGTTGGGTCGCTGGATAAAGAAAAGGACGCGCGCACGCAATAAGGAGAGACGCTGTTTGATGAAATAAACGCCGGCAATCGGAAAACGACCCCGCCTTTATATCGGCAAGGGGCGGACGATCGGCTTCGGCATGCCTGTCGCGACGTTTCGCGAATCGTGAGGCATCAGCTGCAGGACGATTCCCACGTTTCCCTTGGTTCCCTGGCTTCCAGGGAGTTGAGAAGTTAATGAGTTCTTTCCGCGGGGTATCAAATCGTGTCATTTGTGCCACAGCGTTACGGGATCACACGCTAGGAGCTGCTGCAGGCATACGATCGTGGTTGAACGGCTGCGCACGGTGGGTAATGTCAGATTCGAGGAAGGGGCGAACATTCGTGTCTTTTTCAGTATTGGGGATGGGGCAGGGAAGCTGTCCTTCAGCAAATAAAACCCAGACCCGTTTTTTAACTTTGACTGGAGGTCAGAAAATGAACATCAAGAGCCTGCTTCTCGGCTCCGCTGCAGCCCTCGCTGCAGTATCCGGTGCCCGTGCGGCCGACGCTGTCGTCGTCGCCGAGCCGGAACCCATGGAATATGTCCGCGTCTGCGACGTTTACGGCGCCGGCTTCTACTACATCCCGGGCACCGAGACCTGCCTGCGCGTCGGCGGCTATGTCCGTTACGACATCGGCGTGGGTGACGGCGGCTACGGCGGCCTGAACGACGTAAACGACAAGCTCGATGCGCTGAACGGCGAGACGAACTTCAACGACACCTACTACAAGCGTGCTCGCGCTGCCCTGCAGCTCGACGCCCGTTCGGAAACCGAACTCGGCACTCTGCGCGCCTACATGCACCTCAACTTCGATTGGGATAGCTTCATCGACGCCAACAACGACAGCAACGCTGGCGGCACCACGGCGAAGATCAACCACGCCTACATCGAACTCGGTGGTTTCCGCATCGGCAAGACCGATTCGTACTTCACCACGATGACCAACTATGCCGGCGGCGTGATCGAAGACGATCTGAACGGCGGTTACGGTCCCTTCGACACTCACCAGATTTCGTACACCTACACCGGTGGTAACGGCTTCTCGGCTGGCGTGGCTCTCGAAGAAGGCACGGGCGACTACACGATCGACTCCTACGTTCCGCACGTAGTCGTCGGCGCTGCTTACACGCAGGGCTGGGGCGGCGTGTCCGGCGTCGTCGGTTACGACTCGGTCTATGAAGAATGGGCCGGCAAGGTTCGTTTGGATGTCAACGCAACCGATACCATCTCGCTCTTCGTGATGGCCGGCTACGGCACCGACGACAATGTCACCCGCAGCTTCTACAAGACCTGGGGCGGTAGCTGGGCTGTCTGGGGCGGTGGTACCGTCAAGCTGAACGAGAAGGCTGCTTTCAACCTGCAGGCTTCCTATGCTGACAACAAGGACGTGGCTGTTATCGCCAACGTCGCTTACGAGCTCGTTCCTGGCCTGAAGATCACGCCGGAAGTTGCCTGGAATTCCGTCCACGACGACGACGGCAACAAGATCACCGACGGTTTCGGTGGCTTCCTGCGCTTCCAGCGCAACTTCTAATCGGCTCTAACGCTGATTTGAGGAAAACCCGGCGGGCAATCGCCGGGTTTTCTTTTTGCGGAGCATCTTAGGCCATTGCGGACCTCGAATCGCCGGCTGCTTCCAGCAAATGGTGGCCAGATGTTCGTGCTGTGATGAAATTCTGGGCATATGCCTGCATGCCGGGCTTTATCTGTTAACGGAAGATGAATCTCATCCCCGATTTTGTGTCTTTTCCATCACAGCAGCGAATCTCAATTCGCCTTCGCCAGCTAAAATCTCAAGTCACAGTTGAATGCCGCCCGAAGTTGCGCGAAAGCTGACTGCAACAGGCGTCTTATTCCTGTCGGCTCCGTTCGGGCGGGCTCCCAACGAAACCCGGACTGGACTTAACGATTTTTGATTGGAGAGCGGAAAATGAACATTAAGGGCCTTCTTCTCGGTTCCGCTGCGGCCCTCGCAGCAGTCTCTGGTGCCCGCGCGGCCGACGCTGTCGTCGTCGCTGAACCCGAGCCGATGGAATATGTTCGTGTTTGCGACGTTTACGGCGCTGGCTTCTACTACATCCCGGGCACCGAGACCTGCCTGCGCGTCGGCGGCTATGTCCGTTACGACATCGGCGTTGGTGACGGCGGCTACGGCGGCCTGAATGACGTCAATGATAAGCTCGATGCGCTGAACGGCGAGACGAACTTCAACGACACCTACTACAAGCGTGCTCGCGCCGCCTTGGAACTGGACGCCCGTTCGGAAACGGAACTCGGCACCCTGCGCGCCTACTTCCAGATCAATTTCAACTGGGACAACGGCATCGACGCTAACAATGACTCGGTCGCCGGCGGCACCGACGTTGAAATGGAGCACGCCTATATTGAGCTTGGCGGCTTCCGCATCGGCAAGACCGACTCGCTGTTCTCGACCTTCACCAATTACGGTGCGGACGTGATCGAAGACGATCTGAACGGCGGTTATGGTCCTTTCGACACGCATCAGATCGTCTACACCTACACCGGCACCAACGGCTTCTCGGCGGCGGTCGGCCTCGAAGAAGGCGCGGACGTGTACACGATCGACTCCTACGTTCCGCACGTGGTTGTCGGTGCTGGCTACACGCAAGGTTGGGGCGGCATCACCGGCGTCGTCGGCTACGACTCGGTCTATGAAGAATGGGCCGGCAAGGTTCGCCTAGATGTCAACGCGACCGACACCATCTCGCTCTTCATCATGGCTGGCTACGGCACCGACGACAATGTCACCCGCAGCTTCTACAAGACCTGGGGCGGCAACTGGGGTGTCTGGGGCGGTGGTACCGTCAAGCTGAATGAGAAGGCTGCCTTCAACCTGCAGGCGCAGTATGCCGACAACAAGGATGTGGCGATTGTCGCCAACGTCGCTTACGAGCTCGTTCCGGGCTTCAAGATCACGCCGGAAGTGGCCTGGAATTCCTGGCACGACGACGTCACCAAGGAAAAGCTTGGCGATGGCTTCGGTGGCTTCCTGCGCTTCCAGCGCAACTTCTAATCGGCTTCAAAGCTAAACGTGAAAAACCCGGCGAGCGATCGCCGGGTTTTTTATTGATTGAAAAATATATCGAAATAACAGTTGTTTACGTAACCGATGGACTATGGGCAGTGATCGGCCTGTTCCAAAAACGTAGCGATCTGCCTGGGCAGTTTTCCCGTCTCAAGCAGCGGCGCGTGGCCCTGGCCTTCGACGGTGATCGTTTTGATCCCGGGGTGACGCGCGGCCATTTCCTTGAGCGTCTCTGCCGATAGAAGTTTTGAGTTCTCGCCGCGAATGGCGAGCATCGGCACGCCTTTCAAACCCTCGAATTGCGGCCAGAGAACCGGAAGCGGCACGCTGAGATCCATGCTTGTAACGGTTTTCAGCAGAGCCGGATCGAAATCCGCTACCGGCACGGCACCATTGGTGCGATAGAGCGCACCGACAAAGCGCTCCCAATCCGCATCATTCAGTGCCGAGAAGGCCTGGCCATGCGTCGCGCGCTGGATGGCAATCGCATCAGCGATGCTTTTGGGTTTCGGCGCCCGCTCGAGATAGGCACGTATGTGAGCAAGGCCCGCGCCTTCAACCACTGGCCCGATATCGTTGAGGACGATGGCTTTCAGAACCGTCGGGCGCATCGCCCCCAGCACATGGATGACAAGCCCGCCGCGCGAGGTGCCGATAAAGGCGCCATTTTCGATGCCGAGTGCAACAAGTCCCGCGAGGATGTCGCCAGCTTCGACGGCCACATTGTAGTTCTGCCAGTCCTTGTCATAAGCCGACTCACCGCGTCCGCGGTAATCGAACGCTACAACCTTACGTCGTGTTTTTGCCTTGCGTGAAAGAAACAGCGCCAGTTCGTGGAAATCCCGGGCGTTGCGGGTCAGACCCGCAAGGCAGATCGCCGGCGTCGATTCGGTGATGTTTTCCCCATAAATTCGAGCATGAAGCCGAAGCCCGTCCGGTGCGGAATAGAAGAAGTCTGAAAATCCGTGAGAAGAACTCAATTGGCACCTGTCCAAAACACGCCGCGAATGCGAAGCGTCTGCAGGATTACCCGCCGCGAGGCATGATGCAAGCCGTGCGCGGCAAGCAAACTCTCAATCTACGCTTGTGCAGGCTCAGCCGCGTCCGTTCACCAGATCCGCGACGATGTCGAATTTTCCCGACAGGCGCATCTTGTAGACCTGATAATTCTCCATCACACGTTGGACGTAGCTGCGTGTCTCGGAGAAGGGGATACGCTCGATCCAGTCGACGACAGCGTCCACATCCTTGCCGCGTGGATCGCCGTAACGTGAAATCCACTCCTGCGCGCGGCGCGGCCCGGCATTGTAGCCGGCAAAGGTCAGCACATAGGAGCCGTTGAAGCGGCCGAGCTGTTCACCGAGGAAGGCCGCGCCCAGCGCGGCGTTATAGCCGGCGTCCGTGGTCAGACGCGCCTGCGAATAGGGCAGGCCGCTCTTTCTCGCCAGATCCTTGGCAGTGCCGGGCATCAATTGCAGCAGGCCGAGCGCGCCTACTCTTGAAACCGCTGCCACGTTGAACTCGCTTTCCTGTCTGGCGATGGCGTAGGCAAGCGCCTTGCCTGAGCCGGAAATATTGGCGTTGGCTGGTATCACGCCGATCGGATGCGACAGCGCCCCGATTTCGATGCCGCGTGCGGCGGCGATCTTTCCGACCCTTAATGCGAGGAAATGGTTGTCGCGCTTTTCCGCCATGACTGCGAGCAGGGCCAGTTCGCCCGGGCTTGTCAGTTGTCCGGCCAGATCGCGGTAGAGCGTGTCGGCAAGGCTTGCATAGCCTGCGTCTTCCAGCCGCTTGATGGCATTGACGGCTTCGCGTTGGGCAAAATCGCGCCGGTCGGCGGCAGTCGGCGAGGGGTAGGCGACATTTATCACGCCGCGGCCGATGCGCTCGGCGGCAAGCTGGCCGTAGAAGGTGGTGCCATAGCCAGCCGCGCGTTCGAAATAGGCTTTCGAGTTTCCTGGTCCGCCGGCTTCGGCCGCGCGGCCGAGCCAGTAATAGGCGCGCGACTTCGAAATTGATCCCTCGGCGAGGTCGGCGATGCGTGCAAAATGCTTTTCGGCGGTTTTTGCATCGTTCAGGCCGCGCAGGGCATACCAACCGGCATGAAATTCGGCATCGGCGGCATTGGTGGGGCTTTCCGCAGCATGTGCGGCGACGATGCGATAGGCGGTCTTCATGTCGCCCTTGTCGACAAGTTCGCGCGACAGAGACCGCCGCTCTATCCACCAGGAGTCCGGATCGACGAGCGAAGCCTTGTCCGTTGGTGCCTTGAGCATCACGGCGGCGGCTTGCGTAAAGTTTTCGCTGCGCCGTAGATACCGCGCCTGCGCAAACATGTAGCCGGCGGACCGTTGTGCCGCAGGCACTGCGTCGAGCAGCTTTTGCGCGCCCTTGTCGCCCTTGATCACTGCGCTCCAGGCATCTGCCAATGCTTGCGCGCCGGCAAGGCCCGCCACGCGCTTGGCCGAATTGACGCGCTCAGCGTAGAGCATGCGCTCCATGCGGAAGCGATGATCTGCCGCCGGGATGAGGCTGCCGAATTCATTGATGATCGAGACTTCGTCCTTGGCTTCGAGCTTCTCGACCCGCCAGAAAGGCGACAGGACGGAACGCGCCGCATCGCGGTTTCCCAGCGCTACATAGGCCCGCGACAGAAGAGTGACGCCCTCGACGGTTTGCGGCTGCGAGCCGCCAAAGGCGCGCACCACCGTCTGCGGGGCGGGATTTTCGCGGAAAAGCGCTTTTTCGCTGTTTCGGCGCAGTGCGGCCATGCCGGGCCAGCCGGGCAGCGCCTGTGCGGCTGCAGCAATGTCGCCGCTCGGCACGAGATCGCCGCCGCGAAGCGCAATGGCCCAGGCGAGGATGTGCCGATCGAGCGAATTTTCAGAAAGGCTGTCGCGCACGGCGCGCGCGCGGCCTACCTCCTGCGCAGAAAGCGCATCGAGCCCGCTCTTCAGATTGGCGATGCTGCCGATCGCGGTCGATCCGGCGTCTACGAAGTCGCCGGGCCGTGCCGGAATTGCCGACGTGGTCTGCGCGTCAACGCTCGCGCCGATCGCGAGAGCGGGCGTCAATGCGAAAATCGCGCCGATCAGCGCGAAACGGTGTTGCCTGTTGCCTGGCATGCTCTTTTCTATTCCCTGTCCATACAGGATACAAATGGGGTCGGGTTACAAAAAGCCTAGTCGTCGGTGGTGAAGGGCGGGTTAACGAAAGGTTATCGCAGCTCCTTGTTTTGTCCGCTTTCTGCTTTGCTCGATCCTTGCCGCAAGCTGATGTCAAGACTATGGTGCCCGGCCTTGCTTTCGGTTAGAAAGCCGGCGTCAATCACACTATTGCGGAACCGGGTGGTTCCAGGGAGTAGAACGAAATGCTGAGAGGCTCGCTTACCGCGCTCGTTACACCGTTCGAAAAGAGCGGGCGTTTCGACGAGAAAGCCTTTCGCGCATTCGTCGAATGGCAGATAGCCGAAGGCACGACAGGCCTGGTTCCTGTCGGCACGACAGGCGAGTCGCCAACGCTTTCCCACGAAGAGCATCGCCTTGTCGTGAAGGCCTGCGTCGAGGTCGCAAAGGGCAGGGTGCCCGTGGTTGCAGGCGCCGGTTCCAACAACACGGCCGAGGCCGTCGGACTGGTCGAGCACGCCGAAAAGGTCGGCGCGGATGCCGTTCTAGTTGTCACGCCCTATTACAACAGGCCGACGCAGCGCGGTCTTTATGCGCATTTCGCGGCGGTTGCCCAGTCCACCAGCCTGCCGATCATCATCTACAACATCCCGCCGCGCTCGGTGATCGACATGACGCCGGAGACGATGGGACGGCTGGCGCACGACTTCAAGAACATCGTCGGCGTCAAGGACGCCACCGGCAAGGTCGAGCGCGTCTCGGAACAGCGCATCACCTGCGGCAAGGATTTCATCCAGCTTTCGGGCGAGGACGCCTCGGCTCTCGGCTTCAACGCGCATGGCGGCGTCGGTGCGATTTCGGTGACGTCGAATGTTGCGCCGCGGCTTTGCGCCGAATTCCAGGAGGCGACGCTCAATGGCGACAAGGAGCGGGCGATCGAGTTGCAGGATCGCCTGATGCCGCTGCACAAGGCGATCTTCATCGAACCCGGCGTCTCCGGCGCGAAATACGCCCTGTCTCGGTTGGGCAAGATGGAAAACGTTCTGCGTTCGCCGCTGGTGACCGTTGAAGACGCCACCGCTGAAAAGATCGAAGCCGCCATGAAGCACGCCGGATTGCTCAACTAGAGCATGATCCCGAAAAGTTGCAGACTTTTCGGAAAAGATCACGCTTCAAGAACAAAAGTTTAGAGCGAGATGGAGATTCAAGTGAAAGTCATCTCGCTCTAAATCATTAGAGCTCTTGCGGAATTCGGCTCGCAGGGCCATTTGAGGGGCCTTGTGGTGCGTCCTTCGAGGCTCGCTTCGCTCGCACCTCAGGATGAGGGAGGCTGCACACTTAAAGCCAAGTCCGAAATGCCTGTATGATGGAAACTTGGACTAAGAAATGCGCCTACTTCCCTCATCCTGAGGTGCGAGCGGAGCGAGCCTCGAAGGACGCACCAATCCGTGTCAATGTGATGCCATGAACCAGAAGAAATCCGACCCCAACAACAAGATCGCCGCGGAAAACCGCAAGGCACGGTTTTCCTATGAGGTCCTCGACACCGTCGAGGCCGGCATCGTACTGACTGGAACCGAGGTCAAATCGCTGCGGCAGGGGCATGCCAATATCCAGGAATCCTATGCCTCGGTGGAGGGTGGCGAGTTCTGGCTGATCAATTCCTATCTGCCGGAATATCTGCAGGGCAACCGCTTCAACCACGAGCCGCGCCGTCGCCGCAAACTGCTGCTCAACAAGCGCGAGATGGCGCGCATGAGCCAGAGCGTCGACCGCGAAGGCATGACCATGGTGCCGTTGAAGATCTACTTCAATGACCAGGGCCGCGCCAAGCTTTTGCTGGCGATCGCCCGCGGCAAGAAACTGCACGATAAGCGCGAGACCGAAAAACAGCGCGACTGGAACCGAGAGAAAGGCCGCCTGCTCAAAGAGCGGGGGTGAGAGGTCTCGCTGGCGGACGAAAAGCCACTGATTTGGCTTTTCGAATGAATAAGTATCAGAGCCATAGATAACTTGAATCTACTTGCGTAGAAACTCCGCTACCTCACTGAAAACGCTCACGAACATCTCGGTCGTCAATCGCCCGGTATTGGTGTTGTAGCGTGAGCAGTGATAGCTGGAAAACACGGTCACATCACCGATTTCCTGACGCCCGCCATGCCTGAAAGGATGCGCGGCGACACGTCCGCCAAGCGCGCGCACGGTGGACTGATGGGCGATGGTGCCTAGCGTCAGTACGGCCTCGAGGTTCTTGAAGCGCTTGAGCGTCGGTACCAGAAATGTGCGGCAGGTGTTGATCTCCGCCCCGACCGGTTTGTTTTCGGGCGGCACGCATCGAACCGCGTTAGTGATCGCAGTGGAGATCAGTTCGAGACTGTCATCGGGCCGCGCCTCGAAACGCCCTCGGGCGAGTCCGAAACGGATCAGCGTCTCATAGAGCAGGTCGCCGGCGTAGTCGCCGGTGAAGGGGCGGCCGGTGCGGTTTGCGCCGCGCAGGCCGGGCGCCAGCCCGACGATCAGGAAGCGCACGGCGTCTTCGCCCTCGGGCGGGAGGAATGTCGGCACTGGCGCGTTGAACCAGCCCGGCTCGCGTTGGCGCCACAGGGCAATGAAATCATGAAGGCGCGGACAAAGCGGACAGTCGCGCGACGGTTCGACAGATGTGTTCTGCATCAATAATCGTCGTCGTCAGCGTCGGTTTCGGCGGGCTCAGGACGGCGAACCGGCCTTTCGGAGGGATCGCGGCCGATCTCGTTCTTCAGCGTCATCAGGTCGATGAAATGGTCGGCCTGACGGCGCAGATCGTCGGAAATCATCGGCGGCTGCGAGGCCATGGTGGAGACCACGCTGACCTTTCTTCCACGCCGCTGCAACGCTTCGACGAGCGTGCGGAAATCGCCGTCGCCGGAGAAGATCACATAGTGGTCGACGACATCGGAAAGCTCCAGCGCATCGACGGTCAGTTCGATATCCATGTTGCCCTTGATCTTGCGACGGCCGGTCGAGTCGGTGAACTCCTTGGCTGGCTTGGTTACGACCTTGAAGCCGTTATAGTCGAGCCAGTCGATCAGCGGGCGGATCGAGGAATATTCCTGATCCTCCACCAGCGCGGTGTAATAGTAGGCCCGCAGCAGATAGCCGCGTTTCTGGAAACTCGAAAGCAGTTTGCGATAGTCGATATCGAAGCCGAGCGAGCGCGATGTCGCATAAAGATTGGCGCCGTCTATGAAGAGCGCAATTTTTTCACGGGGATCAAACATGTGAAATATCCTTTGGAAAAATAGGCAATCTCATAAAATACGCGGATGATGCCCGCTGGGTTGCGTTGGAAAATCACTTCACAAGCCATTGCACGAGAAAATATCGCTCGACTGCGGCCATTCCAAGGGGCTGGGGTGGTATCGCAAGAAAATGTGATATTATCTTTCGGACAAAAGAATGGTGGACAGCGCGTGCTATCGCGGTCTTACTGGTTCGGCTACTCTCTTGGCACAGGCTTCGCCCTTGTATTTCGTGGGCTTTCGGGTTAATGAGCGCGCCTGTTTTCCATCACATCCACGTATGAAAGGGGCAATCCATGGCCCGCGTAACCGTTGAAGACTGCATTGATAAGGTCGACAACCGCTTCGAACTGGTGCTTCTGGCCGGCCACCGCGCCCGTCAGATATCGCAGGGTGCGGCGATCACCGTCAACCGCGACAACGACAAGAACCCGGTCGTGGCGCTGCGCGAAATCGCCGACGAGACGCTGTCGCCCGACGACCTGAAGGAAGATCTGATCCACTCGCTGCAGAAGCATGTCGAAGTCGACGAGCCGGAATCGGACGGTCAGGAACTGATCGACCAGGCCGACGCCACCGTGGCCACCGCCGAGGAAGATCGCGAAGAAGATAACGTCACTTTCGACCGCATGACCGAGGAAGACCTCCTTGCCGGCATCGAAGGTCTCGTCGCCCCGGAAAAAAGCGACGATTACTGACCCTTAGACACACTGTCGGCACTTTCGCGCCGGCCGTTTCGTGGCTATCTATCATGCGCCGTATCGACCGATGCGGCGCATGATTTTTATTGATTTGTGAGATTTGGCCCATGATGCGTCAATATGAGCTTGTCGAGCGCGTTCAGCGCTACAAGCCCGACGTGAACGAGGCGCTTCTCAACAAGGCATATGTCTACGCCATGCAGAAGCATGGTCATCAGAAGCGGGCTTCCGGCGATCCTTATTTCTCGCATCCGCTCGAAGTCGCCGCGATCCTCACCGACATGCATATGGACGAGGCGACGATCGCCGTCGCCCTCCTGCATGACACGATCGAGGATACGACCGCCACCCGCCAGGAAATCGATGAACTCTTCGGCCCCGACCTCGGTAAGCTTGTCGAGGGCCTGACCAAGCTCAAGAAGCTCGACCTCGTCTCGAAAAAGGCCGAGCAGGCCGAGAATCTGCGCAAGCTGCTGCTGGCGATCTCGGAGGACGTCCGGGTCCTTCTCGTCAAACTCGCCGACCGGCTGCACAATATGCGCACGCTGGATCATATGCGTGACGACAAGCGCCTGCGCATCGCCGAAGAGACGATGGAGATTTATGCGCCGCTGGCCGGCCGCATGGGCATGCAGGGCATGCGTGAAGAGCTGGAGGAACTGGCGTTCCGCTATATCAACCCGGAAGCCTACCGCACTGTGACGGCGCGTCTGGCCGACATTTCCGAGCGCAATCGCGGCGTTATCGTCGAGATCGAGAATTCGCTGTCGGGGCTTTTCGAGAAATATGCCCTGAACGCGACCGTCAAGAGCCGCCAGAAGAAGCCGTGGTCGGTCTTCCGCAAGATGGAAGCCAAGGCGCTGTCGTTCGAGCAGCTTTCCGACATTTTCGGCTTTCGCGTGGTCGTGGAGAGCGTCGAGGATTGTTATCGCGCGCTCGGTGCCATTCATACGACCTGGTCGATGGTTCCGGGCCGTTTCAAGGATTACATCTCGACGCCGAAGCAGAACGACTACCGCTCGATCCACACCACGATCGTCGGTCCGTCGCGCCAGCGCATCGAATTGCAGATTCGCACGCGCGAGATGAACAAGATCGCCGAATATGGCGTCGCCGTGCATGCGCTCTACAAGGACACCGGCGGCAAGGTGAACGCCAGCCACACCATCTCCAAGGAAACCAACGCTTACGCCTGGCTGCGGCGCACCATCGAGCAATTGTCCGAGGGCGACAATCCCGAGGACTTCCTGGAAAACACCAAGCTGGAGCTGTTCCAGGACCAGGTGTTCTGCTTCACGCCTAAGGGCATGCTGATCGCGCTGCCGCGCGGTGCGACGCCTATCGATTTCGCCTATGCCGTCCACACGGATGTCGGCGACACCTGCGTCGGCGCCAAGGTCAATGGCCGCATCATGCCGCTGATGACCGAATTGAAGAATGGCGACGAGGTCGAGATCATCCGCTCCAAGGCACAGGTGCCGCCGGCGGCGTGGGAATCGGTCGTCGTCACCGGCAAGGCGCGCGCCGCCATCCGACGGGCGACCAAGAATGCCATTCGCAAGCAGTATTCGGGCCTCGGCGTCCGCATTCTCGAGCGCGCCTTCGAGCGCTCCGGAAAGACCTTTTCCAAGGACAGCCTGAAGCCGGTGCTGCACCGGCTTGCCCGCAAGGACATCGAGGATGTGCTGTCCTCTGTCGGCCGCGGCGAGTTGTCGTCGACGGATGTGATGAAGGCCGTCTATCCCGATTTCAAGGAAGAGCGCGTCACCCTGCCGCCCAAGCCGCGCGAAGAGGGCTGGTCGAAAATCCGCAACGCTGCCGGCATGCTGTTCCAGATTCCGGGCCGTGCCTCGCGCAAGGACAGGCAGGCTGCCAAGGAAAGCGGCGCTGTTCCCATCCGCGGCGTGCGCGGCGATCTGCCGGTGCGTTTTGCGCCGGAAGGGGCAGTGCCTGGCGATCGCATCATCGGCATTGTCCAGCCGGGTTCCGGGATCACCATCTATCCGATCCAGTCGCCGTCGCTGACAGCCTTCGACGATCAGCCCGAGCGCTGGATCGACGTACGCTGGGATATCGACGAGGCGACGAAGGAACGCTTTCCGGCGCGCATCTCGGTCGTAGCCATCAACGCGCCGGGATCGCTTGCGGAGATCGCACAGGTGATTGCCGAAAACGACGCCAACATCCATACGCTTTCCATGGTGCGGACTGCGCCCGATTTCACCGAGATGCTGATCGACCTCGAAGTCTGGGATCTCAAGCACCTCAACCGGCTGATCTCTCAGCTCAAGGAAAACTCGAGCGTCAGCGATGCGCGGCGCGTAAATGGCTGATTATTCTAAAGACGGGAACGGGATGAACACGAACCAGGTACTGGACATTTTTCGCGAAGCCGGCGCGGTGCTGGAAGGCCACTTCATCTTGACTTCCGGCCTGCGCAGTCCGGTTTTCCTGCAGAAGGCCCGGGTCTTCATGCATGCCGACAAGACCGAGCGACTGTGCCGCGCGCTGGCGGAGAAAATCCGCGCCGAGGTGCCGGGCAAGATCGACTATGTCGTCGGCCCGGCGATCGGCGGCATCATTCCGGCCTATGAAACGTCGCGGCATCTCGGCGTGCCGGCGGTCTGGGTCGAGCGTGAGAATGGCGTCTTCCGCCTGCGCCGTTTCGAGCTCGAGAAAGGCGCGCGCGTCGTCATCGTCGAGGACATCGTCACCACCGGCCTGTCGATCCGGGAGACCATCGACTGCCTGCGCGCGCTGGGCGCTGAGGTAGTTGCTGCCGCCTGCATTGTCGATCGTTCGGCGGGCAAGACCGATGTCGGCGTGCCGCTGGTAGCACTCGCCGAATATGAGGTTCCGGCCTATCCGGTCGACCAGCTTCCGCCCGAACTGGCTGCCATTCCGGCGACGAAGCCCGGAAGCCGGAACATTTGAGGACAGTCGTTCGATGATCATCGGCATCGGCAGTGACCTGATCGACATCCGGCGCATCGAAAAATCGCTGGAGCGCTACGGCGAGCGCTTCACGGCCCGCATCTTCACCGAGGTCGAGCAGGAAAAATCCGATCGCCGCAAGCAGCGCGCGGCATCCTATGCCAAGCGTTTCGCCGCCAAGGAGGCCTGTTCCAAGGCGCTGGGCACCGGCCTGTCGCACGGCGTCTTCTGGCGCGACATGGGTGTGGTCAACCTGCCGGGTGGCAAGCCGACCATGCATCTGACCGGCGGAGCCGCTGCAAGACTGGCCAAGATGCTGCCGCAGCGCCATCGCGCGGCGATCCATCTGACAATCACCGATGATTTTCCGCTCGCGCAAGCGTTTGTGATCATAGAAGCCTTGCCTGCCGAATAACCGCCATTTTCATGGCGCTCGTGGCGTTTTTTCGATCAGGGCAAAGATTGCCCCGCGCGCGTCGAGCCCTTATACCAACCCGACGCAGAAACTGAGGACGACATGAGCGTGGCTGATAAATCCGAGAAGAAATCCGGGGGGCTTGGCGAGACCGTCAGCGTCATCGTTCAGGCGCTTCTGCTTGCGCTGGTCATCCGCACGTTTCTGTTTCAGCCTTTTTCGATTCCCTCGGGCTCGATGCGGCCGACGCTTCTGGAAGGCGACTATCTGTTCGTGACCAAATGGTCCTACGGTTTCTCGCGTTATTCGCTGCCATTCGGACCGGACCTGTTTTCGGGCCGCATCTGGGGTGGCGATCCGGCGCGCGGCGATGTCGTGGTCTTCAAGTTCCCGCCGAACCCGTCATTGGATTACATCAAGCGCGTGATCGGCCTGCCGGGTGACAAGGTCCAGATGAAGGACGGCCAGCTCTTCATCAACGGCACGGCCGTGCCGCGCGAGAAGGTCGGCGAGATCAACAATCCCGACATCACCGAGGTCAACCGCCCGGTCGACGTATATCGCGAGACGCTGCCGAACGGCGTTTCCTACGACACGCTCGACCTGACGCCGAACTCCATCGGCGACAACACCCGCGAATTCGTCGTGCCGGAAGGGCACTTCTTCATGATGGGCGACAACCGCGACAACTCGACCGACAGCCGCTTCAACGTCGGCTACGTGCCGGCCGAGAACCTCGTCGGCAAGGCCAACATCATCTTCTTCTCGATCGCCGATGGCGCAAGCCCGCTCGAAATCTGGAAGTGGCCGTCCGAGATGCGCGCCTCGCGCCTGTTCAACTTCGTTCGTTAGGATGGCGTTCAAACGGCTGACCGGAAAAGACATTGCCGAGGCGTTGAAGGAACGCACCGGCCACGTGTTCCGCGACCATGAGCGGCTTCAGCGCGCGCTGACGCATGCAAGCGCCCGCGGCGCCAAGGCCGGAACAGACTATGAGCGCTTCGAGTTTCTCGGCGACCGCGTGCTTGGCCTGATCATCGCCGACATGCTGTTTCACGCCTTTCCGAACGCTGCCGAAGGTGAACTCTCCGTCCGGCTCAACGCGCTGGTCAATGCCGAGGCGCTGGCCGAAATCGCCGACGAGATCGGCCTGCCGGACCTGATCCGCGCCGGCAGCGAGGTCAAGACGCTCGCCGGCCGCAAGCGCGTGAACATCCGTGCCGACGCGCTGGAATCGCTGATCGCAGCGCTTTATCTCGACGGCGGCATGGAGGCGGCCAAGCGCTTCGTCCTGCGCTATTGGGAGCCGCGCTCCAAGGTTACCGGTGCGGCCCGCCGCGACCCGAAGACCGAATTGCAGGAATGGGCACATCAGGCGGCAAGTGCTACACCTGCCTATCAGATCGAAAGCCGCGAAGGCCCTGATCACGATCCGCTCTTCACGGTGAGCGTGCGTGTCGGTGATTTCGAGCCGGCGACTGCTACCGGCCGCTCCAAGCGCGAGGCCGAGCAGGCCGCCGCCGCGGCAATCCTCCAGCGCGAAGGCGTCTGGGGCCAGGAAGGAAACGAAAAGTGAGCGAAGACGCCCCCGCAACCCACTCCGGCTTTGTCGCCCTGATCGGCGCTCCAAACGCCGGCAAGTCGACGCTGGTCAACCAGCTCGTCGGCGCCAAAGTGTCGATCGTCACCCACAAGGTGCAGACGACGCGCGCCATCGTGCGCGGCATCGCCACCCACAACAATGCGCAGATCGTCTTCATCGACACGCCCGGTATCTTCAAGCCGCGCCGCCGGCTCGACAAGGCCATGGTCACGACCGCCTGGGGCGGGGCCAAGGACGCCGACATGGTCATGGTGCTGATCGACGCCGAGCGTGGCATCAAGGGCGACGCTGACGCGATGCTGACCAATCTGGAGGGTGTTCGCCAACCGAAAATCCTGATCCTGAACAAGCTCGACCGGGTCAAGCCGGAAAGCCTGCTGGCGCTCGCCGCCACCTGCAACGAGCGCGTCAAGTTCGAGCGCACCTTCATGGTCTCGGCGCTGACCGGGGCAGGATGCCAGGCGATCCTCGATCATCTCGCCGAAGCCTTGCCGGCCGGCCCGTGGTATTACCCGGAAGACCAGATTTCGGACCTGCCGATGCGCCAGCTCGCAGCCGAGATCACCCGCGAAAAGCTTTATCTGCGGCTGCATCAGGAACTGCCCTATTCGTCCCATGTCGAGACGGAAAAGTGGGAAGAAAAGCCCGACGGCTCGGTGCGCATCGAGCAGGTCATCTATGTCGAGCGCGACAGCCAGAAGAAGATCGTGCTCGGCCACAAGGGCGAGACGATCCGCTCCATCGGTCAGTCCTCCCGCAAGGATATCGGCGATATCCTGGAACAGAAGGTGCATCTCTTCCTGTTTGTGAAGGTGCGCGAGAATTGGGGTGACGACCCCGAGCGCTACCGCGAAATGGGTCTTGAATTCCCGCACTGAGCGGCCGAAGCTCCAGCCATGGAATGGCGCGACGAGGGCATAATCCTTGGAACCCGCAAGCATGGCGAAACCAGCGTCATACTTGAGGTGATGACGCGCGCCCATGGCCGCCATCTCGGCATGGTGCGCGGCGGGCGCTCGCGCAAGGCCCAGCCGCTGCTTCAGGCAGGCAACCGCGTCGATCTCATCTGGCGCGCGCGGCTCGACGAGCATCTCGGCATGTTCCAGGCGGAAGCGCTGGAACTCAACGCTGCGCGCCTGTTCGAAAGCGCCTGCGCCGTCTACGGCTTGCAGACGCTGGCAGCCCATCTGCGGCTCTTGCCCGAGCGCGACCCGCATGGCGGGCTCTACGAGATGCTGGGGCTGCTGATCGAGCATCTGGATGACGCCACCGCTGCCGGCGAGCTTGTCGTACGCTTCGAGCTGATGGTGCTGGAGGAGCTTGGTTTTGGCCTCGACCTCACCGAATGTGCCGCGACCGGGCAGCGCGACGACCTCGCTTACGTCTCGCCGAAATCAGGCCGTGCCGTGTCGCGCGAGGCCGGCCTGCCGTGGCATGACAAGATGCTGGCGCTGCCGGCATTCCTTTTGCGCGGTTCCAGCCCGCAGGCAGACATCACGACGATCGAACAGGCCTTCCGCCTGACGGACTTCTTCTTTGCCCGCCATGTCTATGAACCGCGCGGGATACAGGCGCCCGACGCGCGCGCCGGTTTCCTCAATGCGCTGAGGAAACGCAACGCTGCCGCGCAAGGCGTTCCGGGCGATACGGCAGCCTGAGACTACTCGGCCGGCACGAGCGCTGGCCGGTCGACCGGGCGCTCCTTGATCGGCCAATGCACCACAGCGGCGAACAGGCCAAGCGCCACGCCGAGCCACCACACCGGATCGTAGGAGCCGAAGTGGTCATAGAGATAGCCGCCCAGCCAGACGCCGAGGAACGAGCCGATCTGGTGGGAGAGGAAGACGACCCCGCCGAGCATGCCGAGATGGCGGGTGCCGAACATGATGGCGACCAGCGAGTTGGTCGGCGGCACGGTCGACAACCACAACAGCCCCATGACGATGGCGAAAATCACCACGCTGGTCGGCGTCTGCGGCAGCAGAAGGAAGGCGGCGACCGCGATAGAGCGGCCGATATAGATCCAGGCGAGGAAGATCGGCTTGGAGTACTTTTGGCCGATGACGCCGGAGGCCAGCGAGCCGATGATGTTGAAGAAGCCGATCAGGGCCAGCCCGATCACCGCATAGCGCGCATCGATGCCGATATCGGCAATGTAGGCGGGAAAATGCGCGGTGATGAAGGCGACCTGGAAACCGCAGACGAAGAAGCCTGAAACCAGCAGCACATAGCTGCGATGGCCGAGCGCTTCGCGCAAGGCCGCGCCAACCGACTGGTGATCGATCGCATTGGCGGAATTCGGATTGTGCGAATTGCCGGCCAGCGGGATCGCCAGAACCGGAATGATGAGCATCATCGCGCTCATATAAACCAGCGTATCCGACCAGCCATAGGCAGTGATCAGGCCCTGGCTGAGCGGCGCGAAGAGGAACATGCCGGCCGAGCCGGCGGCAGTGCCGATGCCGAAGACGATGGAGCGCCGCTCCGGCGGTGTGTGGCGCGCAAAGGCGGCAAGCACGATGCTGAAAGAACCGGCCGCAACGCCGAGGCCGACCAGTATGCCGCAGCCGATATGCAGCATGCCGACCGAAGTCGCCGTCGCCATCATGTAGAGGCCGGCGGCATAGATGAGGCCGCCCAGCGTTAGCACGCGCCATGTGCCGTAGCGGTCAGCGATCGCGCCGAAGAATGGCAGGCCGAGGCCCCAGAACAGGTTCTGCAATGCCATGGCGAGACCGAAGGTGGTGCGGTCCCAGCCCTTTTCGGCGAGCATAGGCAGCTGGAAGAAGCCCATCGCCGAGCGCGGGCCGAAGGTGAGGGCGGCAATCAGGCAGCCACATATGATGATCAGCCACGGAACGGTTGCCCGCGCGCTGGTGTTTGCCGTTGCAGCCGTCATCATCGTTCCTCCCGAGTCAGTATCCGTTTTTATCGGATCGACAGGCATCCGCAAAATGAATTGGTCGCATCGAAGGTTCAGCGATGCTGATGGATCGGCGGGAATAAAGGCGCGGTTCCGAGCGTTCTTATATGACTGAAGCAATTGTACAAACGGTTCGGTTTCGCCTTGTCGGGCTCGCTGAACAGGAGTTCAATCGGACTGGAACGAAGGCAATACCGACCGGATCATGGACCAGAGAAGGGCAGCGATACTCGCCGAAATACCGCGCCTGCGCCGCTATGCGCGCGCTCTGCTGCGCAACCGCGATTCCGCCGACGATCTTGTCCAGGACTGCCTGGAGCGGGCGCTGGGCAAGCTCGACGGCTGGCGAACCGGCGATAATCCGAGGCGGTGGCTGTTTACGATCATGCATCATCTTTTTGTCGACCAGATGCGAAGGGAAAAGCGGCGCGGCGAGACTGCCATGCTGCCGATCGAGGCAAGCGAGGCGATGGCGGTTCCGGCCCATCAGGCCGAAAGCGTTGCCTCGCATGAGATCCTCGACGCGCTTCAGGCAATCAGCCCGGATCGCCGGGCAGCGCTGCTGATGGTCGCGGTCGAGGGCTTTTCCTATGCCGAAGCCGCCAACGTGCTTGGTGTGCCTGCCGGCACGCTGATGTCGCGCATCGCGCGCGGCCGTGAGGAATTGCGCACGATACTGGAGGACGGATCGCGGCGCCGGGCAATAAGGGTCATCGAGAAATGACCGCACGCGATTTCACCGAACGCGACATCCACATGGCACTCGACGGCGAGTTGCCGGCCGAGGAACGCGCAGCCTACGAGCTTTGGCTGGAAGCCAATCCCGACATGAAGGCGCGTAGCCAGCGCTTTGCTAGCGATCTTGCCGCTTTGCAGAAATCAGTCGGCGGCGTGCTGACCGAGCCGGTTCCGGAACGCTTCGAGCGATTGCTATCTGGCGAGACACCGCAACGCCGCATCGTCTCCCCGCGTTGGCGTATGGCTGCTGCTGCAGCGATTTTCGTGGCCGGTGGGCTCGGCGGCTATCTGCTCGGCGTCACAGGCTGGGGCTCGATCGATGCAGCCGCCAGCCAGTTGGCCGATGGTGCGATAGCCGCGCATACGCTCTATGCGGCCGAGAAACTACATGTCGTCGAGGTTGGCGCCGACCAGAAGGATCATCTTGTCGGCTGGCTTTCAAAGCGCGTCGGCGTCAAGCTGATCGCGCCCGACCTGACGGCGCAAGGCTTCGAGCTTGTCGGCGGGCGGCTGCTGCCGGCTGAAAGCAAGGCGGCAGCGCAATTCATGTATCAGGACCATACGGGAAACCGCGTGTCGCTCTATATCATCAGCGACGCCACGACCAAGGAAACCGGCTTCCGGCTGCTGGAGGAGGGCGGCACGCGCTCGCTCTACTGGCTCGATGACGGCTATGGCTGTGCCGTGACCGGCACGCTTCCGCAGGAAGCGCTGATGACGATCGCGAACTCGGCCTACCGTCAGCTTCTGGACGGCATGAAGGGGTGATTCTCCCCATGGCAGGATGAAGAACGGCCATCCGTGTCATCAAAGTTTCCGCGCTTCGCCATACGCTGCAAGAAGTCACAATTCGGCCCAATTCGAGGAGCGATAGCGCTTTCGATGCCGTCGCGCCAATGCCTCGGTCAGAGACGTTCTGCCCACCTTCGAGCACGCTTTCGATCGAGGTTTCCTGGCTCCTATGAACGCAGACATTCGCCCGGCCCGCGCCTCTGACATCGGCGCACTCGTGGCGCTCGAAAACGCGGTTTTCGAGACCGATCGCATGTCCAGAAACGCCTTCCGCCGCATGATCGTCAGCAAGAGCGCGTCAATCCTGATTGCCGAGCGCGACGGTGCGCTTGCCGGTCACTGCGTGCTGCTGCTGCGCGCCGGAAGCAACAAGGCACGGCTCTATTCGCTGGCCGTCGCGCCAAACAGCGGTGGTGGGCTGGGTCGCGCTTTGCTGACGGCTGCCGAAAACGCGGCAACCGCCAAGCGGCGAAAGGCCATGCGCCTCGAAGTGCGCGAGGACAATCTTCGCGCGATCGATCTCTATGAGAGGAACGGCTACCGGCCGATCGGGCGCAAGCCTGCCTATTACGCCGATGGGGCGGACGCCTTGCGCTATGAAAAGCCGCTCGGCGTTGGTGCTCCCGGCGATAGCGGCCCGCCCGGAAACGGCGCCGGAACCTCCTCGCCATGAGTTCATTGTCCTTCGCCCGGCGGGAAGCCGGACGCCGCCAACATCACCATCCGAAACAGCGTGAGAGAAAATGACCTGGGTCATTCTTACAGGCAGGCAAAGCGATCTCGATCAGGTGGCGACACCGCACAAGATCATAACCAACCGCGATTATCTGGCGCACCCGGCGCTGTTTCGCGGGCAGCGCCCCAAGGTCATCAACCTGTCGAACAGCTACAGCTACCAGAGCCGCGGCTATTACGCCTCGCTGCTGGCCAGTTCGCGCGGGCACAAGGTCATCCCGACTGTCGAGACGATGATCGACCTGTCCGAGCACAAGCTCTACGAGCACGCGCTGCCGGAACTGGAACTGGCACTCAACAAATGCCGCAAGGACCTTGGCGGCGCCTTTCCGGCCAAGGCGGTGTTCTTCTTCGGCATCGGCCCGTCCAAGGCGTGGGACCGTTTCGCCAAGCTGCTGTTCGACTGGTTCCGCGCGCCGGCGCTGGAGGTGTCGATCAAGGACAACCAGCAATGGGCCTCGATCCACAGGATCGGCTTTCACCCGCTGGCGCGCATGACACCGGAGGAAAAGCCGCGCTTTCTCGAAAGCCTGGCGACCTACACCAACCGCGAATGGCGAGACACCAAGGCTCGCACGCCGGCGCGCTACACCTTCGCGACACTGGTGAACCCGCATGAGGAACTGCCGCCGTCCGAGATCAGTTCGCTGCGTCACTGGGCGAAGATCGCCGAGAAGATGGGCGTCGAGGTTGAGCCGATCTCGCGCAAGGATCTGGCCAAGCTGGCCAATTACGATGCGCTTTTCATCCGCGAGACGACTTCTATCTCCAACCACACCTACCGCTTCGCGCGCCGCGCCCAGCAGGAAGGTATGCCGGTTATTGATGACCCGCTGTCGATGATCCGCTGCACCAACAAGGTCTATCTCAACGAGTTGATGACCTACAACAACGTGCCCGTGCCGCCGACGGTAATGATCGCAGGACCCGCCGATCTCGAACTGGCGGCGCAGACGCTCGGCTTTCCGCTGGTGCTGAAGATCCCGGACAGTTCGTTTTCGCGCGGCGTGAAGAAGGCATCGAATTTCGAGGAATTGAAGCAGCTTGCAACGCTGTGGCTGGAAGATTCCGATCTGCTGATCGCGCAGAAATTCATCCCGACGGACTACGATTGGCGCATAGGTGTGCTCGGCGGCCAGCCGCTTTTCGCGGTCCATTACCTGATGGCCAAGAAGCACTGGCAGATCGTCAACCACAAGGCCAATGGCAAGCCGGACCAAGGCGGCTTCAAGTCATTCACCTTGAAGGATGCGCCCGCCCATGTCGTCGAAACGGCGGTGCGCGCCGCCCGCTGCATCGGCGATGGGCTTTATGGCGTCGATCTGAAGGAAACCCGCGACGGCGTTTTCGTCATTGAGGTCAACGACAACCCCAACCTCGACCATGGCTGCGAGGATACCGGCGAGAAGGACGAGGTCTGGACGAGGCTGACGCAATGGTTCCTCGACCGTTTGGAGCGGCCGGCTGTCAACAACTCGATGAACGAGCGGCTTATCCTGCCTGACGCAAACGCTCGATTGCGGAAAAACGCTTGAGAAAGGCAGACTGAACGGCTTTTGCGGGTCGGCAGGTCAGGTCGAAACTGTCGGCCGATATACCGCGTGGCCGCCCGAAGAACTGCGTCGCCTCCGAGATCGTGAAGCCGGCCAGAACTGTGGCTTCAAAGTACGCAGCGATCTGATCGGCCCGTTTGATTTCTTTCTTCAGCTTCTCGTTGATATCGGCGGGCAGCGAAAAGCGCAGATGGATCGCCCGCTGCAGCCTGTGTTCCACAGCCTTGTAGCCGCCGCCAACCACCGACTTGAACGGCGAGATCATGTCGCCGATCACATATTCCGGGGCGTCGTGCAGTAGTGCCGCAAGCCGCGCATCGGGCGAGGGCTCCTTGACCTGTTGCGCAAAAATTTCCTCGACCAGCAGCGAATGCTGGGCCACCGAAAATGCATGGTCGCCGCCGGTCTGGCCGTTCCAGCGGGCAACGCGCGCCAGGCCGTGGGCGATATCGGAAATCTCGACATCCAGCGGCGACGGGTCGAGCAGGTCCAGCCTGCGGCCCGACAGCATGCGCTGCCAGGCACGCGCCGGCGCGCCGGCCTTGTCGGCCATTATGCGTCCTCCGTCGAGGCCGGCTCCTGCGGGAAGGTGAATTTTGCCCAACCGGGGATAGCCAACGAGACCGCAACCTCGCCGGCGGTTATCGCGGTGCCTGCATCCATAGCGTCCTTGACCCGGTCGATGCGAACGATTGCCAGACCCTTGTTGCCCGAAACACTGCCGAGCGCACCGATGGTCTTTCCGGCAGCTTTGATATCGGTACCGCTTGGCGGCAGCGGTTCTTCCGCCGAAACCAGCAGCACGCGCCGGCGCGCCGTACCGCGATGGTGCATACGCGAGACGACCTCCTGCCCGACATAGCAGCCCTTGCCGAAACCGACGCCGCCGGTCTGGTCAAGCAGCACGTCGTGCGGAAAAGCGTCGCTGAGTGCATAGTCAGGACCGCTTTCGGCAATGCCGTGGGCGAGACGAAAATCCTCCCACGCCTGTATCTGGTCGCCCGCAGGAGCGTCTTGGCCAAAAATGCGGAACACGCGAGCCGGTTCGGCAAAGCGCCGATCGTGCCTCACGATTGAATCAGTTTGTGAGGCACTTGAATCAGAAACTGAAGCGTTTGAATCAGGATTCCATGAGACGGATACAAGCAGTTGTTCCTGCTTGGAAATATCGACTTTGGCGCGAAGCTTGTAGAGCGTCAGCCGGCGGATGAAATCGTCGGCGATGTCGGCACGGCACTCCAGCAGCAAACCGCCTTTGCCATCGCGCGAGACGAGAAAATCGAACAGGATCTTGCCTTGCGGCGTCAGCAGCGCGCCCGGCTTGGCGTCTTCGGCGCCAAGCGCGTCCAGATCGGTGGTGAGAATGTTCTGCAGGAAATGCTCGGCATCCGGGCCGGAGATGGAAATCACAATGCGGTCGGGAAGCTGAACTACTGGCATTCGGACGTGACCTGATCTTGCAAATCTGTTGGCCATTACGTAAGCCGCACGCATCGCAGGGGCAAGAGCCGGAAGAGACGCTGATGACAACGACGTTCGACCTCATCCTCAAGGGCGGCACGGTCGTCAATCATGATGGCACAGGCCTGCGCGACATCGGCGTGCGCGCCGGGCGCATCGCGGCGATCGGCGATCTCGGCCAGGCTTCTGCCGGCGAGGTCATCGACTGTACCGGCCTGCATATCCTTCCCGGCGTGGTCGACAGTCAGGTCCATTTCCGCGAGCCGGGGCTGGAGCACAAGGAAGATTTGGAGACAGGCTCCCGCGCCGCGGTACTCGGCGGCGTCACCGCCGTCTTCGAGATGCCCAACACCAATCCGCTGACCACCAGCGAGGGAGCCCTTGCCGACAAGGTGTCGCGCGCGACGAACCGCATGCATTGCGATTTCGCCTTCTGGGTCGGCGGCACGCGCGAGAATGCCGGGGATGTTGCCGAGCTTGAGCGCCTGCCAGGCGCTGCCGGCATCAAGGTTTTCATGGGCTCGTCCACGGGCAACCTGCTGGTCGAGGACGATGACGGCGTTTTCTCGATCCTGAAGAACACCCGCCGCCGCGCCGCCTTCCATTCGGAAGATGAATTTCGCCTGCGCGAACGCCTCGGCGAGCGCGTTGAGGGCGATCCCTCCTCGCACCCAGTCTGGCGCGACGAGATCGCAGCCTTGCAATGCACGGAACGGCTGGTCCGCATTGCGCGGGCCGCGCGCGCCCGCATCCATGTCCTGCATATCTCTACGGCCGAGGAGATCGCGTTCCTCGAAAACCACAAGGATGTCGCCACCTGCGAGGCGACGCCGCATCATCTCACCCTTTCCGCCGACGATTATGCGACGCTCGGCACTTTGATCCAGATGAACCCACCGGTTCGCGCCGCGCGGCACCGCGACGGTGTCTGGCACGGCATCTCGCAAGGCATCGTCGACGTGCTCGGCTCCGACCATGCGCCGCATACGCTGGAAGAAAAGGCAAAGCCCTATCCGGCCTCGCCCTCTGGCATGACCGGCGTGCAGACGCTGGTCCCGATCATGCTCGACCACGTCAATGCAGGCAGGCTTTCGCTGGAGCGGCTGGTCGACCTCACCAGCCATGGCCCGCAGCGGCTGTTCGGCATGGCGCGAAAGGGCCGCATCGCGGCGGGCTACGAGGCAGATTTCACGATCGTGGACCTGAAGCGCCGCGAGACCATCACCAACGCCCAGGCCGGCTCGAAAGCCGGCTGGACGCCCTATGACGGCAGGCAGGTGACCGGCTGGCCCGTCGGCACCATCATCCGCGGCAACCGCGTGATGTGGGAAGGCGAGATCGTCACGCCGGGGCAGGGCCAGGCGGTGGCCTTCTCCGAGGCATTGCCCGCCTAAGCCTGATCAGAATCGTTCCGAAAACGAAAACACCCGCCAAAGCAGATGCTTGGCGGGTGTTTTTGATTCAGACCGGTGTGAGCGGTGCCTGTCGGCGCGTCACTCGCCCGCGACGAAGAAGGCCCACTTGCCTTCCGGCGTGATGCCCAGGCGATAGAAATTGTAGACGCCGTAGCTCTTCATGTCTTCATAGTCGCCGGCGGTTACGATCTTGAAGAGCTCGACGCGCTGGCGTGGCGTCAGCTTTTCGAGCGGCATGGCGAAGAAATAGGGCCAGGCGTAGAGTTCCTCGGGCTTGCCCACATCGACATGGACATAGCCGCCATTGAGGATGTTTTCCATGATGGCCAGCAGTTCCTCGCCGTTCTTGTCGCCGGAGAGGTCCTTGAGGTAGGTGATCGGATCGTCTTCCAGGTCGCTGAGCGACAATTGCGTCGCTTCGTCGCCGGTGCCGATCAGCGGGCGCAATTTCTCGATATCGCCGCTCATTGCCACGTCGAGCAGCAACTGGCGCATGCGCTTCACGGGTTCGGGCAGCGACTGGACGTCGTAAAGAATTTCCGGCAGCGGCGCGTTGGGGTCTTCGCTGGTGTGTGTGGAGCCGTTGGGTGCCGCCGGTCCTTCGTCGGGCTCGGCCTGGTCATCCTGCTGCTGCACGTCCGGCAGCGGTGTTTTCTGTATGGGATCAGGCGAGGGGACGGTATTTTCCGGCGCGGCCTCGTCCTGTGACGGGGCGGCTGGAGCATCTTCGCGCTTGATTTCGCTCAGGGCCGAGGCGGGCAAAGTTCCGAAAAGCACGGTGGTGGGCAGCGCAACGCCGACTGCCGCAAACCACAACAAAGCCGCCATATGCGCGCCTCTGCGGCTTTGCGATTTCGCCTGCGTCGATACCTGCATGTCCCATCCTCTCCCGAGGCATCGCAACAGATTCGATGCCCGTCAGTTTCTTACACTGAAAAAGAGGGTTTGGGGACGTGTCAATGTCGCAGGCGAACAGGCTCGAACTCGCCGGCGATAACTTTTTCGCGCATCTCGTCCAGCAGAGCCAAGGCTGCGGCTTCGCCATTGGTACGCAAAATCTCGACAAACGCTGTGGAAAGGGCAGCTTCCGCGATGATGTCGGCTTCGATGCCGGCGGACAGACCTTCAGCCCAGGCTTCGTTGTGACACTCCACCGCTGTCAGGCGCTTTTCTTCCCGGACCAGCGCGTCGATATCGCTGATCGTGTGCTCCATACTCATCTTCCACCCTTTCAAGTCATGGTCCCGGTCGGTCGGACCACCTTGAGCTGTCCCTTGCGAAGTCCCGATAGAAAGGGACAAAACTGACCACTGCAAATGCGATGTTTCTACTGTCTGCGCCTTGCAAATGGCCGATAGATCAAAAACCCCGAGTCATTTGACGGCTACCGTAACGCAAACGTCACGGGGCCGACAGGAATAACTAAAACTTAAGTTAACCCACAAAATGGCGGTTAAACTTTGATTTAGAAGTGTGGCGAATCCGCCACGATTCAACCTGCCACCAACGAAAGGCTTAGAGCGGCATAAGTCACTTGGGCCGAATGCTGGCGATGTCCGGAACAGACCGATAGTCCCCGGCCTCTCTATCCAGCCAGTTGATCTGTGTTTTCCCCAGATTCCTGAGGTACTCGCATGCTTCGGCAGACAGCGGCTCGCGCAAATCGCGAGCGGTCAGCAGACGTTCTTCCGACCCGAGGCCGCATTTCAGGAAATGCACTTCAGCCGGTGTGTCGACATAGGATCGGGCGACAAACGCCGATTGCCCGTCTGAAAATCGATAGATGTCGTACTCGTAGAAATAGTCGTAGTAGCCGTTTTCGTCCGGGTCCGACGCATCGATGTGATGAGTTGTTTCGACGGTCATCGCAGGGGGCGGGCTAGTTTCCATAACGAGCGGCGACATCGCGCGTCAGCGTCTCGCCCTCCTTCATGTAGCGGGCGATGGCTTCCGTCGCGGAGGGTGTGCAACTCGAATAGCTGCCTTGGAACGAACGGTAGCCACGGTTGAAGCTGGCGATGAATTTGGCGCGACGCGTCGGGTCGGGCTTTTCCGCCTCCAGAAGCTTCTCCATCTGGTCGCGCCACTGGGTTCCTTCCTCGCCGCACAGGTTGCGCAGGAAGTGCAGTGAACCGAGCACTTCGGACAGGCGCATAAGGCTGCCTTCGAACGGCGCCTCTACCGCGCGCGCCGGCACCGTCGCGGCCGAGGAGGCGACAGCGAGAAATGCGGTGAAAAACAGCGTGGCGCGGCTCATAAGCCCTTGTGGCGAAACAATTTGACAGCCGCAAGGCGGCTTGCCGCTCTATTCCCCGCTTATTGCAGCGTCGGCAAGCAGTGCGCGGGAAACCTCCATGACGGAATCTGTGACCGGCATGGCCTCCATCTGCGCCAGGGTGAAGAACCCGGCCTCTGCCGCGTCGCTGTCGGGATGCGGTTCGCCGCCTGCATCCTCGCCGGTAAAGACCTGAAGCCGGTAAGTGATGGCTTTTCCGTCGCGCTCGGCATCGATCATGAAGACTTCCAGCGTCTGGAGATTGCGCGCACGCAGGCCGGTTTCCTCGAAAAGCTCGCGCGCTGCTGCTTCCGCTTCGCTCTCTCCGGCCTCCACGCGCCCACCCGGAAAGGCATAAAGCCCCAGAGAGGGTGCCTGTCCGCGCTTCACCAGAAGCACCCGGTCGCCGCGCAGGAGCGCGACCGAAACTGCGGGTATGGTCAGCCTTTCCTGCATGTCTGCTGCTTTCCCGTGGCCGTGAATTGATTTGGGGATCGGCCGGATGGCCCAATCGATACAGGTTGCGGCAACGGATTTCCACCGCCACAGTGATTTCACAAGATCAACGGTACCAAGCCAAGAATGTGCGGACGTTTCGCGCTCACTTCCAGCCCAAAAGAGGTGGACGAGGCATTCTCGCTCCCCGAGCTTGAGGCTTTTCCACCGCGCTACAACATCGCGCCGACGCAGCCGATCCTGATGGTCATGGCCGGCGAACCGCGCCAGCCCGGCTCGAACCTGCCCGATCGAACGTCGCTGCTGGTGCGCTGGGGCCTGATTCCGACCTGGGTCAAGGACACGCGGAACTTTCCGCTGCTGTTCAATGCGCGCTCGGAAAGCGCGTCCGAAAAAGCTTCGTTCCGCACTGCGATGCGGCATCGCCGCGCGCTCATCCCGGCTTCCGGTTTTTATGAATGGCGCCAGGACGGCAAGAAGAAGGGCCAGCCTTTTTGGGTGCGGCCGCGGAACGGCGGGCTCATCGCCTTCGCCGGCCTGATGGAGACCTATGCGGAGCCCGGCGGCTCGGAAATGGACACCGGCGCGATCCTGACCACGCATGCCAACAGCGACATAGCTCACATCCACGAGCGCATGCCGATCGTCATTCATGCCCAGGATTTCTCGCGCTGGCTTGACTGCCGGTTCCAGGAACCACGCGACGTCGCCGATCTGTTGCGGCCGGCCGAGCAGGGGTTCTTCGAGGCAATCCCGGTGTCGGATCTCGTCAACAAGGTCGCCAACACCGGCCCGGAAATCCAGGATCGCATCGATCCGGCGCTGATTCAGGAAACGCCGAAGCCCGAGCCGAAGAAAAAGCCGCCTTCAGACGACCAGATGTCACTGTTTTAGAGGCTCAGGTAAACATCTATGCCCTCATCAGCCCTCTGGCCGGCCGCGCTGTCGGGATTTCTTCTCGGCGCTTCGCTCATCATGGCGATAGGCGCGCAGAACGCCTTCATCCTGCGTCAGGGCCTGCTGCGCCAGCATGTCTTCGTCCTGAGCCTGATCTGCGCTCTATCTGACGCCTTGCTGATCGCGGCGGGCGTCGCCGGCCTCGGCACGCTGATCGCGACCTCGCCTATGCTGATCAATGTCGTGACAATTGGCGGCGCGATATTCCTGTTTTCCTATGCGGTCATCGCTTTCCGGCGCGCCATGAAGCCGGAAGCGCTGCATGCGGCCAAAAAGGGTGAGGGCAGCCTGAAGGCGGCAATCGCGGCCTGCCTGGCCTTCACCTTCCTCAACCCGCATGTCTATCTCGACACGGTGGTGCTTTTGGGCTCTCTGTCTGCCAGATACGAAGGTTCGGCCCGCGCCGCTTACGGCGCAGGTGCGGCTATCGCTTCCTTCGTGTGGTTTTTCGGGCTGGGCTATGGCGCCCGCCTGCTTGAGCCGATATTTGCGCGCCCGGCTGCATGGCGCGTACTCGACGTGCTGATCGGCCTCGTCATGGCCGGCATAGGGCTGAGCCTGTTAGGCCGCCTTGCCTATGGCTGATGCGGCCGGCTTGCGCTTCTTGGCTGCAAGTACCGCTGCCAGGATCGCTGCCGGACCGATGGCACGATAGTGGCTCGTGAGCGTGGCATATTGAGCGCGGATTCGCTCGGCTTCGCTCTTCGTGGTGGCTGACATTGTCATCTTCCCCAAGGTTATGTCCCGTCAAGGCACTGCAATGATGGTGCAATGGGACGAAATCGTGACGCGTGCCGTGATTTCGAGCCAGCTAACCAATTTCATGTATAGACATGTTTAATAAAAACTTACGATGCGCCCCGGCATCGAAAAGACGACGCGTTTCCCGCGAAGATGCGACTTGACGGCAACACTATCGGGCGCGATAAAGCCTTCCATGAAAACGCCTTACGCCATTTGTGGCATTTGCATTATCGGCTAGCGCACGCGCTGGTCAGGACGTTTTCGCCTTTTCTCCCCAGACAGGACAAACGCCCGGCCAGCAGGCTGGAGCATGTTTTCGCCTTGCGGCGATCTTCTTTACGGACTGGGATTTCGAATGTCGGACGGATTTAAAGGCCTGCGAATCTACAACACGCTGACGCGCACGAAGGAAGACTTCGTGCCGATCGATGCGGACAATGTGCGCATGTATGTCTGCGGCCCGACCGTCTACGACTTCGCCCATATCGGCAATGCGCGGCCCGTCATCGTTTTCGACGTGCTCTACCGCCTGTTGCGCCACCTCTACGGCGCCGACCACGTCACCTATGCCCGCAACATCACCGACGTTGACGACAAGATCAACGCGCGCGCGCTGCGCGACTTCCCTGACCTGCCGCTCAACGAGGCGATCGGCAAGGTGACGAAGAAGACGGCCGACCAGTTCCATGCCGATGTCGCGACGCTGGGCTGCCTGAAGCCGACCTTCGAGCCGCGCGCCACCGAATTCGTCGAACCGCGCGCCGACGGCAAGGCCGACATGATCACCTTGATTCAACGCCTGATCGAACGCGGTCATGCCTATGAAGCGCAAGGCGAAGTCCTGTTCGACACCGCTTCGATGCCCGACTATGGCCAATTGTCGAAGCGTCCTCTGGACGAGCAGCAGGCCGGCGCGCGCGTGGCCGTCGATGCCCACAAGAAGAGCCCCGGCGACTTCGTGCTGTGGAAGCTGTCCTCCCACAACGAACCGGGGTGGCAAAGCCCATGGGGCAGGGGTCGCCCCGGCTGGCACATCGAATGCTCGGCTATGAGTGCGGCCTATCTCGGTGAGGTCTTCGACATCCACGGCGGCGGGCTCGACCTCATCTTCCCGCACCACGAGAACGAGATCGCGCAGTCGCGTTGCGCCCATGGCACTGACGTCATGGCCAACTACTGGATGCACAACGGCTTCCTGCAGGTCGAGGGTCGCAAGATGTCGAAGAGCGAAGGCAACTTCGTCACCATCAACGAATTGCTGGAGACGGACAAATTCGGCGGCCGCAAATGGCCCGGCGAAGTGCTGCGCCTGGCCATGCTGATGACGCATTACCGCGAGCCGATCGATTTTAGCGTCCGCAAGCTGGAGGAGGCGGAGAACACGCTGCGCAAGTGGAAGCGCGCGGCCGATCTAGCCCCAGACGGCGCGGCGGCGATCCCGGCTGCGCTCATCGAGGCTATGGCTGACGACTTGTCCACGCCGGCAGCATTTCAAGTCCTGTCGCAACTGGCTTCTGAAGCAGCCGGCAATGGCGAAGCTGCAGCTTCTCTCCGAGCAGCCTTGCCATTCCTCGGATTTGACTTGGATGTAGCCGAGGTCGATGAAAGTGCTGTCGCCGAAGTGATCGCCAACCGGCTGGCGCTGATTGCAGCCAAGAACTGGGCCGAGGCCGACCGCGTCCGCGACGAATTGCTGGCCCAGGGCGTCCAGCTCAAGGACGGCAAGGACCCCGCCACCGGCGAGCGCATCACAACCTGGGAGGTAAGGCGATGATCGATCATCTTGGCATAAGCGTCAGCAATTTTGACGCTTCGAAAACCTTCTACGATCAGGCGTTTGCGCCGCTTGGCGCGTCGCTGCTCTACGTGGTGCCGGAGCAATATACCGGCGGCGTCAAGGTCGGCGGTTATGGGCGGGAGCGTCCGGTGTTCTGGCTGCATGAGGCCTCGCCCACTGGCCCCGGCCGGCATTATGCCTTCACCGCGCGGACGCGGGCCGAGGTCGATGCCTTCCACAAGGCGGCACTCGCCGCCGGCGGCAAGGACAACGGCGCGCCGGGTCTGCGCCCGCATTACCACGCCGACTATTATGGTGCTTTCGTCTTCGATCCTGACGGCAACAATGTCGAGGCCGTCTGTCACGCGCCCGAGTAGCGGAGGATAAGCATGAGCCTCGACAACAGGCCGGTCTATAGCGGTGGATGCCAGTGCGGCGCGGTGCGTTTCCATGTTGAAGGCACACTCGGCGATGCCTCGATCTGCCATTGCCGCATGTGCCAGAAGGCGAGCGGCAATTTTTATCTGCCGCTGGTCTCGGTGCGTCAGGCAAAGCTTACCTGGACGCGCGGCGAGCCGAAGCGGTTCAAGTCGTCCAACTTCGCCCATCGCGGCTTTTGCGGCGATTGCGGCACGCCGTTGACATATGAGGCACCCGACGGCGTCGCTCTGGCGATCGCTGCCTTCGACGATCCGGCGAGCATCCCGCCGACCATCCAGTGGGGCACGGAGGCGAAGCTGCCTTATGTCGACGCCATTCCGCAATTGCCGGGCGAGGACACGATGGCCGACATGGAATCGGCACCGTTCCTTGCCGATCTCGTTTCCTATCAGCATCCCGATCATGACACCGAAACCTGGCCGCCGGAGAAACAATCATGACTGAATCTGTTAGAACCGGCGGCTGCCAGTGTGGCGCCGTGCGTTTTCGCATTCATGGTGCGCTTGGGCGCGCCTCGATCTGCCATTGCCGCATGTGCCAGAAGGCATTCGGCGGGTTTTTCGGTCCGCTGGTCGGCGCTCCGAAGGATGGCGTCGAGTGGACCCGCGAGGAGCCGAGCTACTTCCAGTCCTCGGTCAATATCGACCGCGGTTTCTGCGCGCGTTGCGGAACGCCGCTGACCTATCGCCACCCGGACGGGCTGGAGATTGCCATCGGCGCCTTCGACGACCGTTCCGATCTCGATCCGAAAATCCAGGTCAATTTCGGCTCGCGCCTGCCATGGGTCGAGACGATCTTCGATCAGCCGAAACGCACCGACAACGATGACGCGATGCATCAGGAGAACATCATTTCCTTCCAGCATCCCGATCACGAAACACCCGCCTGGCCAACACAGGGTTTGAAACTATGATGCATGAACTGCGCACGCTCTATCCCGAGATCGAACCGTTCGATAGCGGCATGCTCGACGTCGGTGACGGCCACCGGATCTACTGGGAGCGTTCCGGCACGCGCGGTGCGAAGCCTGCAGTGTTCCTGCATGGCGGGCCGGGTGGAACGATTTCGGCGAAACATCGGCGGCTGTTCGACCCGAAGCTTTACGACGTCATCCTGTTCGACCAGCGCGGCTGTGGAAAATCCACCCCGCACGCCAGTCTCGACAACAATACCACCTGGGATCTCGTGGCCGACATGGAGCGCCTGCGCGAAATGGCCGGCTTCGACAAATGGCTGGTTTTTGGCGGTTCATGGGGCTCGACGCTGGCGCTGGCCTATGCCGAGACGCATCCGGAACGTGTCAGCGAGCTGGTGTTGCGCGGCATCTTCACGCTGCGCCGCGCCGAACTCGAATGGTACTATCAGCATGGCGCTTCGCAATTCTTCCCCGACAAGTGGGAACGCTTCCTGAAGCCGATCCCGGAGGCCGAGCGCGGCGACATGATGGCTGCCTACCGCAAGCGTCTCACCGGCGATGACTATGCCATCAAGATCGAGGCGGCCAAGGCGTGGAGCATCTGGGAAGGCCAGACGATAACGCTGCTGCCCGACACGTCGGTAAACGCGCAGCGTGGGGGCGACGACTACGCGTTGGCCTTCGCGCGCATCGAGAACCACTATTTCGTCCATGGCGGCTGGGTCGAGGATGGGCAGCTCATCCGCGACGCCGGCAAGCTCGGCGATATTCCCGGCGTCATCGTGCAGGGCCGCTACGACATGGCCTGCCCTGCGGCGACTGCTTGGCAACTGCACAAGGCCTGGCCGCAGTCTGAATTTCATCTGGTCGAGGGGGCAGGGCATGCCTTCTCCGAACCGGGCATTCTCGACCGGTTGATCCGGGCGACCGACCATTTCGCGGGAAAATGACGATGGCACGCGAACGCATCTATCTCTTCGACACGACCTTGCGCGACGGCCAGCAGACGCCGGGCATCGACTTTTCGGTCGAGGACAAGATTGCGATCGCGAAGATGCTGGACGAATTCGGCATTGATTATGTCGAGGGCGGCTATCCCGGCGCGAACCCGACCGACACCGCGTTTTTCAGCCAGAAGCGAACGGCGCGCGCAAAGTTCGTCGCCTTCGGCATGACCAAGCGCGTCGGCGTTTCCGCTTCCAACGATCCGGGGCTTGCCGCGCTGGTGCAGTCGAAGTCGGATGCGGTGTGTTTCGTTGCCAAGAGCTGGGACTATCATGTCCGCGTCGCACTCGGCTGCACCAATGAGGAAAACCTCGCCGCCATCGCCGCATCCGTCGAGGCGGCACGCGCTGCCGGCAAGGAAGCGCTGGTCGATTGCGAGCACTTCTTCGACGGGTTCAAAGCTAATCCCGGCTACGCGCTGGCCTGCGCCAGAACGGCATTCGATGCCGGCGCGCGCTGGGTGGTGCTGTGCGACACCAATGGCGGCACGCAACCCTCGGAAGTGCGCGCCATCGTCGAGAAGGTCATCGCGTCCGGCATTCCGGGTGCCAATCTCGGCATTCATGCCCATGACGACACGGGCCAGGCGGTCGCAAATTCGCTTGCCGCAGTCGATGCCGGCGTGCGCCAGATTCAGGGCACGCTGAACGGCATCGGCGAGCGCTGCGGCAACGCCAACCTGATCACGCTGATCCCGACGCTGATGCTGAAGTCGGCCTTTGCCGATCGCATCGAAACCGGCATCTCGGCGGAAGCGCTGTCCGGCATTTCCCGCCTGTCGCGCAATTTCGACGAACTGCTGAACCGCGCGCCGGAAGCGCAGGCGCCCTATGTCGGCGCATCGGCTTTCGCCACCAAGGCCGGCATTCATGCCTCCGCGCTGGCGAAAGACCCGGCTACCTACGAGCATATCCCGCCGGAAGCCGTCGGCAATCGGCGCAAGGTCATGGTGTCGGATCAGGGCGGCAAGGCCAATTTCGTCGCCGAGCTCAAGCGGCGCGGCATCGACGTGCCGCGGGACGACAATCGCCTCGATGCGCTGATTGCCGTGGTCAAGGAGCGTGAGGCGGAGGGGTATGCCTATGAGGGCGCCGACGCCAGCTTCGAGCTTCTGGCGCGCGAGATGCTGCATACCGTGCCGGAATTCTTCCGTGTCACCTCCTTCCGCTGCATGATCGAGCGCCGCTTCGACGTCAACGGCCAGTTGAAGACTGTTTCCGAGGCGATCGTGAAGGTGCTGGTCGACGGCGAGGAGAAGATGTCTGTGGCCGAAGGCCACGGCCCGGTCAACGCACTCGACATTGCGCTGCGCAAGGATCTCGGCAAATTCCAGCACGAGATCGGCGACCTCGAGCTTGCCGATTTCAAGGTGCGTATCCTCAATGGCGGTTCGGAAGCCGTCACCCGGGTGCTGATCGAATCGCATGATGCCACCGGCGCGCGCTGGTGGACGGTGGGCGTTTCCGACAACATCATAGACGCCTCGTTCCAGGCGCTGATGGATTCCATCGTCTATAAGCTGATGAAGAACCGCGAGATGGCCGGGCTGGTGGCGGCGGAATAACTGCTGCCTGGCATAAGCGAAACTGAAGCGATCATCATAAGTTTACGATGGTGCCGGGCGTTTCGGGGGCGCATAGAGGCCGCATGACGACTCAGACTTCGGATTCGGAAAACGCGGCCACGCGCGGCTTTGGCTTCGCGCTCTCGGCCTATCTGCTGTGGGGCCTGCTGCCGCTCTATATGAAAGCGGTTGCTTACATTCCAGCGGTGGAGGTGGTCGCACACCGCATCGTCTGGTCGCTGCCGATTGCCGGCGTCGTTCTGCTGCTGCTTGGCCGTACGGCGGATGTGAAGGCAGCACTTCGCTCGCCCCGCACCATCATGATGGCGGCGCTGACGGCGACGATCATCACCTGCAACTGGGGCATCTATGTCTGGGCGATCGCCTCGGACAGGGCGGTGGAAACGGCGCTAGGCTACTACATCAACCCGCTGGTCAGCGTTGTCATGGGCGCGGTGCTGCTGGGCGAAAAGCTCAACCGCTTCCAGATCGCGGCCGTCTGCCTGGCGGTTTTGGCTGTGGCCATCCTCGCGCTGGATGCCGGCGGGGTACCATGGGTTTCGCTCGCGCTCGCAATCACCTTCGCGCTCTACGGCTATCTGCGCAAGACGCTGCCGATCGGCCCGAGCCAGGGCTTTTTCCTCGAGATCCTGATCCTGTTCGTACCGGCACTTGCCTATATCGTCTGGTTGCAGTCGCGAGGCGAGGGGCATTTCCTGGCTTCCAGCCCTCACGATATCGCACTGCTGCTCGGCTGTGGCCCGGTCACCGCCGTGCCGTTGCTGCTCTATGCGTTCGGGGCCAAGCTGCTCCGGCTCTCCACGATCGGTCTGATGCAATACATCGCGCCGACCATCGTGTTCCTGATCGCGGTGTTTCTTTTCGGTGAGCCGTTCAGCGGCGTCCGCGTCGTTGCCTTCCTGCTTATCTGGTTGGCGCTGGCGATCTACACCTGGTCGATGTTCTTCCGGCGCGCCGAACCGGTGACCGAGCCGGTTTAATTTCTTCCGCCGATCCGCCTGACCGCGAAATAGACGATTGCCGCTATCAGGCCCGAGCCGATGGCCACCAGCCAGAAACCTTCGGGATTTTCCATGAAGGGCAGCCCGCCGACATTCATGCCAAACAGGCCGGAGATGATCGTCATCGGCAGCAGAACAGCCGTCATCACCGAAAGCACGTAGAGAAGCCGGTTCGATTCCGCACCGAGCTTGGCGATCAACTCGTCCTGCAGCAGCCGGGCGCGGGATTGCACCTGCTCACTGTCGTGCAGCAGTGCTATCGAGCGCTGCGCAAGCCTTGAGACGGTGTTGGATAGGGCAGGCGGCAATTCGTCGTCATGCATGTGCTCGACGTGCCGGAGCAGACCCGAAACGGTTGCGACGTGGCGGTGGATGAAGACGAGTTGCCGCCTGACCGCCGTCAGGCGCTCGCGCTCGCCATGCCAGGCATCGCCGACGATGCTGTCCTCGATCGAATCAAGCTCGTCCGCGATCTTGATCAGTTCGCCCGAAAGCCTGTTCACGCTGTTGACGATGATCGCTTCCATAAGCTCGCTCGGCGAGCGGAACGGCTTCTTGCGTTGCTCAACGACGCGGCGAACATCATCGACGGACTGCAACGGGTGCCGGCGGGCGCTGACGAGCAGGGTTTCGTTGAAGGCGAAGCGCAACTGCCCGATTTCGCGGGCGTCGGTGTAGTGCTTGTGGCGCGTGTCGGTGATGGCGCCGTGCAGCCAGCCTTCATCATAGTCGATATGGAGCGTGTCGTCGCCGGCAAGCAGCGTGGCGCGCACGATTGCCGGCAGATTCTCCAACGCCTCGATCTTGCGCCTGCCGCGCGCGTCGGTCAGCGAATAGTTCTTCCAGTTCCAGCCTGCAGCGCCGGCATCCTCGGTTTGATAGCCATCAGCCGCAAAGTCGAAGGCGAGCACGAGCCCTTCGTCGTCAAGCTCCGGCGTCTTGGCGGTTTCGGACGATTGCGCGCGATCCGCCATGGGTTTTGTTCGGGGTCAGAGCTTGTCGATGACCGATTGCAGGCCGGTCGTCGGCGCATCGACTACGGAGCCCTCGGCGAGGATCGCGGCGACGATCGCTTCTACACGGTCGACGACCAGCGGATTGACCAGATGCGTGGTGTGGACGAAGCCCTCGGCCTTCATATGCTCGATCAGCGCCAGCATCGGGTTCCAGAAACCCTCGATATTGCCGAAGACGATCGGCTTGCGATGATGGCCGAGCTGCGCCCAGGTCATGATCTCGACGATCTCTTCCACGGTTCCGATGCCGCCGGGCAGCGCCACAAATGCGTCCGATTTTTCGAACATGATGTGCTTTCGCTCATGCATGTTCTCGGTGATGAGCAGTTCATCGAGACGGCCCAGAGCGTTTTCCGTCGCTTCCTTGTTGATGAGAAAGCGCGGAATGATGCCGGTGACCTTGCCGCCGGCCCGGATAGCGCCATCGGCCACAGCTCCCATGATGCCCTTGGTGCCGCCGCCATAAACGAGGCGCAGGCCCGCTTCAGCAATCGAGCGTCCAAGCGTGTGACCGGCCTTGAGGTAAACGTCGCTGCGGCCCGGTGATGAGCCGCAATAAACGCAAATGGATCGAATCGGGTTCATGCAACTGATTGGTGATTGCCTGCGTAACTTAGGTCAAGACCTTCTTAGGGCTTTTTCTTGTCGGCTTCGTGAAAACAGAGTAGACCCGCCTTAGGTGGCTAAAGGGTAGGGAAACATGGCAGTTACAGCGATCAGGGCGTTATTGTTTTTGGCCGGCGGCACGGCCGCTGCGGTCGGAACGGCCTATGTGTCCGGAGCGCTGGATCCCTATCTGGGCAAGACGCCGCCGATGGCTGCCTCACTGACCGACACTAAAGCGCCCGAGGCTGATACCAAGGTGGCAAGATTGCCGTCTCAGCCGGCAGCACCCGAGACAACGGCTCCCAAGGCGGAACAGCCCGCTGCCGAAGCGCCCGCCGCAGGCGCAGGTGCCGTGGTTGCCCCCGGAATTAGCGTGCCGTCCTTCGACGTTGTTCGCGCTGAGCCGGATGGCTCGGTTGTGATTGCCGGCAAGGCTGCGCCCAATTCGAAAGTGGAAATCGTCATCGGTTCCAAGATCATCGGAAACGGTATCGCCGGGCCGGAAGGCGATTTCGCCGTCGTGGTCGAAGAGCCTTTGAAGCCCGGTGATCATCAGATCGTCCTTCGCTCGACAACGCCCGACAATGTCGTGGCGACGTCGCCTGAAACCGCGGTAGTCTCCATCCCCGAGAATAAGAGCGGCCAGGTTCTGGCCCTTGTCGAGCAGCCGGGCGCTGCGAGCAAGCTGATCTCGATTCCAGAACCTGAACCCGCAGCGAAACCCGCAGAAGCCGGCGCCACGGAAACGACGCCGCCTGCCACCGCGCCAGCAGGGGAAGCCGCCGCCGCGCCGGCCACGCAACAGCCTGCAAGCCAGCAGGCGGCCGCAACACCTCAGCCGGAAAAGCCGGCCGCCGCTGCCGCACCGGCAAGCGGGCCGACGGTGAAGGTGGAAGCCGTGGAGATCGAGGGCCGCAAGGTGTTCATCGCCGGTGCCGCCGATCCCGGACGCAAGGTGCGCGCCTATGCCAACGATATTCTGCTGGGCGAAGTCATCACGTCTCCCGGCGGACGCTTCCTGATCGAAACCGAGCGCGATCTGCCGGTCGGCGATTATATCGTCCGTGTCGACGGGCTTGAGCCGGATGGCGTCAAGGTCGCGGCGCGTGCGGCCGTGCCGTTTACGCGTGAGCCCGGCGAGGCGGTGGCGGCAGTAGCACCTGCCGATTCCGCCGAACAGCCGAAACCCGCACAGCCCGAAACGGGGGCCGCAGCACCTGCGCAGGGCACTGCGCCCGTCGCTACGGCCGAGGCACAAGTCACGCCGCCTGCCGGCTCCGGCGAGATCGCCGCCGCCGCACCGGAGGCGCTGTCGCCCAAGCTCCAGAGCGTCGACGGCGCGGTCATCATCCGTCGCGGCGATTCGCTCTGGCGTATCTCACGCCGCGTTTATGGCCTCGGCGTGCGCTATTCGACGATCTATCTCGCCAACCAGGAACAGATCCGCGACCCCAATCGCATCTGGCCGGGTCAGGTCTTCAAGGTGCCCGAAAAGACCGACAAGGGCGAAGCCGCCGACATGAAGACCATCGGCGACCAGGCAACGACCACCACGCAGTAAAAACCGCCTTCTCTGGGAAAAGCCTTGCGAGGACCATGTTCATCGTCTATCGACGATGAACGATGAATGCTCCTCTTACTCCCGATTTCCAGACCTGCAGTTCCGCCGCCACGAAAGCCGTGGCGTTGCGGTTCGCGGCGCTGTCACATCCGACGCGCATAGAAATCCTGCGCTACCTCTCGGGCAGCGAGGCATGCTGCTGCAAGGATGTCGTGGGACAGCTCGATCTGGCGCAGTCGACGGTGTCGCAGCATCTGAAAATACTGGTCGATGCGGGGCTGGTGCGGTTTTCCCCCGAAAAGCAGCGGTCGCGCTATGAGATCGACCGGCAGGCACTGGCCGGATTTTCCGGGCTTGTGACTGCTCTGGTTGAAGATTGCTGCGCCAGTCGCGACGACCGAAATTCAAAGGCGTAAAACTCTTGGCCGATAAGACTGTCTCCGCCGATTCCGGCACAACGTTCAAAACATTGCTCAATCTGTGGCCCTATATGTGGCCCGCCGATCGCGCCGATCTCAAGGCGCGGGTGGTATGGGCGACGTTCTATCTGTTCGTCGCCAAGTTCGTGCTGATCGCGGTGCCTTATTTCTTCAAATGGGCCACGAACGCGCTCGCCGGCGACCATGCGCCGGCACCGCCGCTGCCGGATTTCCTGCTGGCGCCGGTCATGCTGGTCATTGCCTACAACGTGGTGAAACTTGTGCAGCTCGGCTTCAACCAGCTGCGCGACGCGCTGTTTGCCCAGGTCGGCCAGCACGCGGTGCGCCAGCTTGCCTTCCGCACCTTCGTGCATATGCACAATCTGTCGCTGCGCTTCCATCTGGAGCGGCGCACCGGCGGCCTGTCGCGCATCATCGAGCGCGGCACCAAGGGCATCGAGACGATCGTCCGCTTCACCATCCTCAACACGCTGCCGACCATTCTCGAATTCGCGCTGACGGCGGTGATTTTCGCCGTCGCCTATGGCTGGCTGTATGTGTTGGTCGTCGCCGTCACCGTCGTGCTCTACACTTGGTTCACGGTGTGGGCGAGCGACTGGCGCATTTCGATCCGCCGGGAGATGAACGATTCCGACACCGACGCCAATACCAAGGCGATCGACTCCCTGCTCAATTTCGAAACGGTCAAATATTTCAACAATGAACGCATGGAGGCTGAGCGCTTCGACCGTTCGATGGCGCGCTACGAGAGCGCTGCGACAAAAACCTGGACCTCGCTTGGCTGGCTGAACTTCGGGCAGGGCGCCATCTTCGGTGTCGGCATGGCGGTTGCGATGTGGATGTCGGCGCGCGAGGTGATGGCCGGCACGCAGACGATCGGCGATTTCGTCTTCATCAACGCCATGCTGATGCAGCTTTCGGTGCCGCTGAACTTCATCGGCTTCATCTATCGCGAAATCCGTCAGGGCCTGACCGATATCGAGCAGATGTTCGACCTTCTCGACGTCAAGCAGGAAGTGCTCGACCGGCCCGATGCGAAGCCGCTGGCTGTCGGGGCGGGCAAGGTCGAGTTCCGTGATGTGCATTTCGCCTACGATCCCGCCCGCCCGATCCTCAAGGGCGTCAGCTTCGACGTACCGGCCGGCAAGACGGTCGCCATCGTCGGGCCATCGGGCGCTGGCAAGTCGACGATTTCGCGGCTTCTGTTCCGCTTCTACGACATTCAGCAAGGCGCGATCCTGATCGACGGGCAGGATATCCGCGACGTGACGCAGGAGAGCCTGCGTGCGGCCATCGGCATGGTGCCGCAGGACACGGTGCTGTTCAACGACACCATCGCCTACAACATCCGCTATGGCCGCACCGACGCCAGCGACGAGGAGGTCTTCAAGGCTGCCGAACTGGCGCAGATCGGACCTTTCATCGAGCATCTGCCGGACGGCTACAAAGCCATGGTCGGCGAGCGCGGGCTAAAACTTTCCGGCGGCGAAAAGCAGCGCGTGGCAATTGCCCGCACCATCCTCAAGGCGCCGCCGATCCTGATGCTGGACGAGGCGACATCCGCGCTCGACACGCACACCGAGCAGGAAATCCAGGCAGCACTCGATCTCGTCAGCCGTGGCCGCACCACCATCGTGATCGCCCACCGGCTTTCGACTGTTATCACCGCCGACGAGATTATCGTGCTCAAGGGCGGCCAGATCGCCGAGCGCGGAACGCATCTGTCGCTGCTGCGCAAGGACGGGCTCTACGCTTCGATGTGGGCGCGCCAGCGCGAGGCGACCGAAGCCGAGGAGCGGCTGCGCATTGCCCGCGAAACCGACGAACTCGGCGTCGTCGTGCGCCGCAGAACTGCCGAAGTCTGACCGCGCGCAATCGCATCACTGCAATGTTGCGTTGCGGCGGGCTGCCGTTTCCGGTAAGCAGGCCGGCAATCCAATTGGAGCCGCCCCCGCCCGATGAGCCTCGTCGACACCGTCAAGAACGCGTTCGTGCCCATTCATCGCGAGGGCTATCCCTTCATTGGCGCATTTGCTGCCGCCACCCTGATTCTCGGCTATTTTTCGCTCAACCTGTTCTGGATCGGGCTGATCCTGACGGCCTGGTGCGCCTATTTCTTCCGTGATCCCGTGCGCGTGACGCCGGTGGACGACAAGCTGGTCGTGAGCCCCGCCGACGGCGTGGTCTCGGCTGTCGGACCCGCAGTTCCGCCGCGTGAACTCGGCCTCGGTACCGCCGAAATGACCCGCATCTCGGTGTTCATGAACGTCTTTTCCTGCCATGTGAACCGTTCGCCGGTGCGCGGGCGCATCACCCGCATCGAGCATCGCCCGGGCAAGTTCCTCAATGCCGAGCTCGACAAGGCCAGCAGCGAGAACGAGCGCAACGGCCTCGTCATCGAAAGCCCCCACGGCACGGTTGCCGCCGTGCAGATCGCAGGGCTGGTGGCGCGTCGCATCGTCTGCTGGGCCGACACCGACAGCAACATCGCCGTCGGCGAGCGTTTCGGGCTGATCCGCTTCGGCTCGCGCGTCGATGTGTTCCTGCCGCTCGATGCCACGCCGCGCGTTTCGGTCGGCCAGACCTCGGTTGCCGGCGAAACCATCCTGGCTGAATTCGGCGGCGGGGCCGCAACCCCGCTCGTGCGGGTCGCGTAACGGTGCCCGCACCCTTCCAGCATTTCGAGCCACACGGCCGGGGCGGACCGCGCATCCGGGAGATTCCGCTGCGCATGGTTCTGCCGAACCTGATCACGGTTCTGGCGATCTGCGCCGGCCTGTCCGGCATCCGCCTTGCGTTCGAAGCGCGTTTCGAGACGGCGGTCGTCATGGTGCTGATCGCAGCCTTCCTCGACGGCATCGACGGCCGCATCGCAAGGGCGCTGAAGGCGACTTCCAAGTTCGGCGCGCAGATGGATTCGCTGGCCGACATCGTCAATTTCGGCGTGGCGCCGGCCTTGGTGCTCTACGCCTATCTGCTCGACCGTGCCGGATCGTTCGGCTGGATCGCAGCCCTTCTGTTTGCGATCGCCTGCGGCTTGCGGCTGGCGCGGTTCAATGTGCTCGACGAGGATCAGGACCGGCCCGCCTGGCAGGCCGAGTATTTCGTCGGCGTGCCCGCACCGGCGGGAGCGGCGATCGTCATGCTGCCGATCTATCTGGTGTTCATCGGGGCGATTGCCCCGGACCGCACCTTCGGCTTCATCTGCTCGGCCTATACGGTGCTGATCGCCTTCCTGCTGGTCAGCCGCTGGCCGGTCTATTCGGGCAAGAAATGGCGGGTGCCGGGCGACAAGGTGCTGCCGCTGATCCTCGGCGTCGTGCTCTATGTGCTGCTTCTGGTGACGTTCCCATGGCAGACGCTGTCTGTTTCGGTGATCGCCTATCTCTGCTTCCTGCCGCTCAGCGCCAGCGCCTATTCGCGCCGTTCGAGGCTTGAGGAAGCCAAGGCCAAGGAAGCTGCCGCAGCAGCAACCACACCCAAGGCGGAATAAAGCCTCAGGCCGCTGCCTCCAGTCCGAGCCGCTCGATCGCTAGCTTGCGGGCCGAGACGTAGTCGGTCTTGCCGGAACCGAGCACCGGGATTTCGCCGACCTTGACGATGTCCTGCGGCAGCATCAGTTCGGCAGCCCCGGACAATTTGCCGAACTGCCGCAGCAGTGAGGGTTCGGCATCGCCTGCGGTGGTGATGAGCACGATGCGCTCGCCGCGGCGCTTGTCGGGCACGGCGACGGCGGCGTGATGCTCTTCCGGCCACAGCGACTGCACCAGCATCTCCACGGCACCCAGCGATACCATCTCGCCGGCGATCTTGGCAAAGCGCTTGGCGCGGCCGCGAATGGTCAAAAAGCCTTCGCGGTCGACCGAAACGATGTCGCCGGTATCATGCCAGCCGCTGCCCAACGGTTGGAGCACCCCGGGCTGGTCGGCGGTCATGTAGCCGAGCATGACATTCGGTCCCTGAAGCCAGAGCCTGCCGCCCTCCGGGATGCCCTCGACCGGCTCCAGCCGCATCCGCATGCCCGGCAGCAGCCGCCCGACCGTGCCGTCGCGATTATGCGTGGCCGTGTTGACCGAGACGACCGGTGCTGCCTCGGTCAGACCGAAACCCTCGATGATCTCGGCGTTGAAGCGCTCGCGCCAGATGCGCCGCGTGTCGGCCTTCACCGGCTCGGCCCCGGCCACCGCAAAGCGCAGGCTCGAAAACTCGTCGCCGTCGGCATTGCGCGCATAGCCGGCGAGGAAGGTATCGGTGCCGAACATGATGGTCGGCCGCACCTTGGCGGCGATGTCGGGAATGATCTTGTAGTGCAGCGGCGAGGGATAGAGGAACAGTCTTACCCCCGACACCAGAGGCAGGATGGTGCCGCCGGTCAGCCCGAAGGAATGGAAGGCCGGCAGAACGTTGAGCAGCTTGTCGTCCGGGCCGATATTGATGCGGGCCTCGGCCTGCATGGCGTTGGCGACGAGGTTGCGGCTGGAAAGCACCACTGCTTTCGGGGTGCCCTCCGAACCGGAGGTGAACAGGATGACGGCCGGTTTGTCTGCGTCCTGGCTGTGAACCGGCCACCAATACAGGCAACTGGCGGCGATCTTGTCGAACAGGCTGGTGCTGTCGCGCAGTTCCTCGATCCAGACGAATTTCGCGCCGCCCTTTTCCGCCGCTTCGACGATGTCGGCCAGCCCGGCCTTGTCGATGAAGGCACGCGAGGAGACGATGGTGCGGATGACGGCGGTGCGCACGGCGGCGGTGACGCTGGCGGGGCCGGCGGTGTAGTTGAGCATCGCCGCAACGCGGCTTGCCGAAACGAGCCCGAGCAGCGAAAGCACCATGCCGTTGGTGTTGGGCAAAAGCACGCCCACGGCCTCTCCGGGGGCGCTGAGACGGGCAAAGCGCTGGCCGAGCACCCGCGCGCCGATAAGCAGCCGCTGGTAGCTCAGCGCGCCGCTGACCACGTCCTCGACGATCGGGTGGCCAGCGCCATAGCGGAAGGCTGCGTGGCGAATGGCCTGAAACAGGCTGCGTTTCGGGTCACTGGCGGCAAGACGCGCCTCGGCGACGCGGTCGAACAGCGCATCGGAAGGACGCATGTCCGAATCGCCGATCATCTGCTGGATCGTCATCGGCTCCAGCGTGCTGACGGTGAGCCTCGGAAACCAGCTTCGCGGCGCCTTTTCACGCGGCGTCAGCGAAAAGGGCAGGTGCCGCGCACCGTCGACAAATACCGGGATGATCTTGGCATCGGCCTGCAGCGCGATGCGCGCCACGGCACGGTAAAGCCGGAAGGATTTCACGTCCGGCTCGACATCGGCGGGGATGTAGACGGCAAGCCGGCCCTTGCCCTTCAAAACCCGCACCAGCCGGCGGCTGACGAAGACATGCTCGGCGTTGAAGGCGATGGTGCGGCCCAGTTCCCGCCACGGTTCGAGCCAGTGCGACCTGGCCGACCGCTCGTCGAGGATGTGCAGCGTGTTTTCCGGCAGCAGCGCCAGCATGAGCGCGGGATCGAGCCGCGACTGGTGGGTGACGACGTAGACGACGGGCGCTGCCGCATCTCGCGCCGCCCGCATCTTGCCGTCGCGTATGCGATAGACGAGCTTGAGCGGCAGGTAGAGCAGCGCCTGATGAAACGTCATCCCCAGGCGCACCTTCTGCCAAAGTGCTGCCGCCAGATAGGCCACAAGCAGGCAAAGGGCGATCTTTGCGGTCAGGATCATGCCTCACTCCCAACGCATGTTTTTTGGACGGCTCTTTCCGACCGTTTCGATCAGGAAACTAGACGATGCTGCGGGAAGGTCAATGCGTCCTTCGAGGCTCAGCGTCTCCCTCCCCCTTGAGGGGAGGGTGGCCCGTAGGGCCGGGTGGGGTCGTTGCGGCAGTGCTCGACGTTCGTTTTGCGTTGAGTTCGGCATGAACGACCCCCTCTGGCGCTGCGCGCCATCTCCCCCTCAAGGGGGGAGAATAAGTCGGGGCACTTCATCGCCATCCTCCCTCATCCTGAGGTGCGAGCGAAGCGAGCCTCGAAGGACGCACCTGTTCATCGCCACGCCCGGTTTTCACCGTCTGGCCATTGTCAAAGATCGGGAAAGACGGGCGGCCGAAATCTCGCTCATCTTTTGTATTTTTCTGCGATCTTTCGACCGCCCGTCTCGGTGTCTGTCCCGAAGTCGGCCGGT